>CAMWUH010000259.1 GCA_947177325.1 uncultured Bacteroidales bacterium | reverse complement strand
CCGGCATTCAGGTCGGGCACTCCATCAACTGTTGATTTCGGCCTCGATACCGGATATAACCCTTTTGCAGAAAACAGGTCAAAAGACAAAGCTGTTGCCGGAGCGAAGAACTGGCAACAGGAGTCACGACAAGCTATGAGCGATTGGGATAAACTTTATAGCTCGTTTTCATCGCAAAAAGATGATTTGCCCGATAGCGCAGGGCCGTTGTCACGAGGTCAGGAGCCCGATGATGAGAATGTTGTGGCAAGCAGGCTTAAAGTATCATCGCAAGCAGTTATTGGAATTGGTGACACCGGTAGCGAGGAAGTTACGCCGATATTGCAAATAGGAGGAAAATATCTGGTTACTCAAGGACATGGCACATTGTTGGTGGTTAACCGTCGTCGCGCCCACATCAGAGTGCTTTATGAGCGCATGAAGTTATTCTCGGAGAGTGCGCCACTGCCTTCCCAGGCCGTGTTGTTCCCTGAAGTCGTTAATATGTCGGCGTCGCAAAGCAGCATTGTTGAAAATAATGTAGAATTGCTTGCATCAGCCGGCTTTGATTTGGGTTATTTGGGCGATAATGCATGGAGCATAAATGGCGTTCCGGCGATTGAAACCGGAATGTCGGCCGGTGATTTGCTCGGATTGATAATAAACGACATAGCCGAAGAAACCGATATTGCTATTGAAAATATGCGTCAGCATATAGCTTTGTCGTTGGCAAAAGCCGGGGCAATTACATCGGGACGAGTAATGCAGCAGCCTGAGATAGAGCGATTGTTAAGTGATTTGTTTTCTTTGCCTTCTCCGGGGTTCACTCCGGATGGAAAAAAAATAGTGGCAGAGCTTGACTTGCAAGCTCTTGATGAGTTGCTCAATTAGAGCCGGCATTAACAAATATTGGGGAACCGGGTCTTAGATTGAGGGTATCTGCATCACGTTGATTTCAAAATTATCGCGGTCATAGGCTCGATTGCGCAGTTTATTGCGATAGGCGTAGATGGTGTTGACCGAGTAGTTCAAGATTTGCGCCACTTGGTTAGTGTCGTCAAGACCAAGACGCATGAAAGCAAGTATTCGCAAATCGTTGTTAAGCAGTTCGCCCTCCTTGAGTTGGATAGGGTCGCGCAGCAGGTCGTTGACCTGGTTAACGAAGTTAGGGTAGATGTGGAGGAACGCATCGTCAAAGAGATGGTAAAACTCCTGCGCTTGGTCTTCAATAAACTTGTTTGACTTGGTCATTTTATATAGCTCGTCAACTTGCCCTGCGCTGATTTTTCGGTTAACGATTTTACAAAGTTGATTAAGCTTATCAACGTAGATAGAACTCAGACGGAAGAATTGGCTGATGTAGATATCTTTTAACTGATTGGCACTTTGCAGACGGTCTTTGATGGCAGAAGTGCGTTGTTTCTGATTTCGCAAATACACCAACGCGGCAATCAGTACACAAAGCAATATGCCCAGCAAGATGATAAACAGATAGATACCGGTGCGCCAACGTGCTATCTGGTCGTTGTGGGCTTGCTGAATAAGAGGGAGGGAGGAGGAAGTTTGAACAATTCTGACCGCTGCGTTGCAATCCACAGCATTAATCAATGCAGTAGATAGATAACGATAGGCGCGGTTAATGTCGTGGTCGTGCGACATGATTACACCAAGTTCCTGAAGTGAGGTAACTTCAAGCACCGATGATTTCAGGTCGGCAATGGCTGACCGGGCCAGATAATAACGTTCGGCATTGTCCTCGCCACGCTCTTTTGCGATTTGAGCGAGGAGGTTACTTGCGCGGGCATATAGGTTTGACTCCGGTGAAATTGAGTCGGTGAAAGCAATCAGTATGTTACGGGCTTGCGACAATTGCCCCTTTTTAATTAAATCGCTCGCTTGATTGATTTCATAATAAGGGTCGCCGACAGGATCGAGATCGATATATTTTTTCAGGAAGTCAAGTTCAAAGTTATTCCAATAATCACCTGATTCGTATTGCTTGAAAAAGGAGGCAATATAGGAATATAATTGACGGCCGGCTTCATAGTAGGTTGGCATATCATCGACGCTGAAAGCCGTAGTATCAATTTGCTCGAATTCTTGACGGCTTTCAGCCATAAATCCGCTAAGCGGAAGGTTAACCGCACGTTTCAGGCGCAATAAATTTGCTTGTCGGGGAAAGCCATTAGCTTCGGCAATGTCATAGCCCTTGGTGTAATATATTAATGCGGAATCGTTGTTAAACGCCAGAAAGGCATCTCCCAGCGATTGATATGCAGAAATCACAGTGTCAACACTTTGGGCATCGGGGATTAGCGATCGTAAAGAATCAATTTGGTTGTTGCGCTTATCGATATAATAGTGTCGGCGAGCAATGGCTTCATCGAGTTGATTGAGTGCGCGATTAACTTCGCTACTCGAAATATTTTGAGCAGACGCGGTTACTGCGAGTAAACAACCAATCAAAAAAAAGAATATTTTTTGCATGAGTAAGTGGTTAGGACACTACAAAATTACAAAAAATGTAGAAAAATTATTAAAAAAAGTGGTGAATATATGTTGCAAATC
>CAMWUH010000258.1 GCA_947177325.1 uncultured Bacteroidales bacterium | reverse complement strand
TTTCAATCAATTCAATTTATTCACAACAAAAACAATCTGTAGTCGGCTACAAATTCTTTTTTAAGTTTAACCAATAAAACGGAAACCAAAATGTAGAAAACTAAATAACCAAATAACATTGCCTGCTCTCCGGTTTGATTTAGAAATTAGCACAGGGATTTCGAGAAATAGCCTGATGAGCGACAGAGCAATATCCATTGACTATTGACTATCTCGGTTGAGTCGCAACTTTGGCCCGAAGTTGTGACCCAACCCTGTTTTTTTAAATCTACTTAGACCCAATCCTTAAGCCGGTAACCCTAAAAATCAGTATAGCCGGCTTCAGCTGCCAATCTACGGTCATCCTCCACCTGTGAGCCAATGGTTGTAAGCAAATCGCCAACGATGGCACCATTTACGCCAATGCGCATGGCCTTGAGTTGACCATCTCTGCTTAGCTTGCTCCTCCCCCCCGCGAAACGGAGTTGAACCCGAGGGTGCACAAAACGAAAAATAGCAACCGTTGTCAATATCTGATGCTCTTCAAGCGGCTTCATATTTTCAAGCGGTGTGCCGGCGATCGGGCACAATATATTTATAGGTATAGACACCGGAGCAACCTTTCGCAGCGTCAACGCCAATTCAACCCGTTGGCGCGCCGTCTCACCCATCCCTATGATACCACCTGAGCAGATATCCAATCCTGCCCGGCGAGCATGATTGATAGTAGTAATCTTATCGTCGATTGTGTGAGTGGTGCAAAGTTGCGGAAAAAACGATGGTGCTGTTTCCAGGTTGCAGTGATAACGGGTAATGCCGGCTTCGGCCATCTGCTTCATTGCATCTTCAGTCAGTAACCCGAGCGAAGCACAAGTAGCCATTCCTGTTTCAGCTTTGATTTCCCTCAGAAGAGAGCAAATATCGGTCAGTGACCGCCCTTCCACCCTCTTGCCACTGGCCACGAGTGAAAAATGTTTTATACCGCCGCGGGCGCAATCGCGAGCCGTAGCCATGCAGCTGTCATGATCGATTAAGTCGTAGACATCACACCCTGTGGAGTGATGAGCTGACTGAGCACACCATTTGCAGTTTTCGGAGCAACGACCCGATTTCACGTTGGCAATCGAGCATGGGTCGAAGCTGTGGCTGCACATTCGCCGGGTAATCTCCTCGGCTGCCTTATAAAGTTCATCACTTCCGGCATGGTCAAGCAAACTGTAAGCTTCTTCATCAGTAATTGCATCACCGCTTAACACTTTGTTTTTTAATAAATTTATATCGGCCATAATGGTTGTTGATTACGTCAGAGGGTAATAATTCATTTTTTATGCAACAAATTTAACCAATCTTTGGCGATAATCAAACAAAAAATTCTTATCTTTGCACATTGAAACGACCTCAAAGGCATCACTCCAAATCGCCGAAGGGTCATCTCGCTGCTTGATTATCCCCATAATCTTGATTATCTCACAATTCAGTCGTCAAGACTCCTTACTCTTAGCAATGAAAAAACTATCTGCCGCAAGGCAGAGTCAAATAATCTCTCTATTCATCAATCAATTTTTATTATGAAAATTAACTTTATCAAAGTTTTGGCTTTGGCTGCCGTAGCATTCGTCGGCACTTTCCAAGCCAAAGCTCAGCAAATGCCCCTGCCCGTTGACCAAGAAGTGCGCATCGGCAAATTGCCAAACGGTCTGACCTACTACATTCGCCACAACGAAAAGCCGAAAGGTCAAGCCGATTTCTACATCGCCCAAAAAGTTGGCTCCATCCTCGAAAACGATGACCAACGAGGCCTCGCTCACTTCCTTGAGCACATGTGCTTTAACGGCACCAAAAACTTCCCCGGTAACTCATTGATCGATTGGCTTGAAACCGTGGGCGTTAAATTCGGTCAAAACCTCAATGCCTACACTTCGATCGACCAAACCGTTTATAACATTGCCAACGTGCCCACAGCACGTGAAAGCGTACAGGACTCTGTTCTTCTCATTCTCCACGACTGGGCCGACGACCTCTTGCTCGACGGCGATGAAATCGATAAAGAGCGTGGTGTTATCCACGAAGAGTGGCGCCGCAGCAACCAAGGTCAGATGCGCATCATCGAAAACCTTCTCCCTGTCATCTATCCCAACAACAAATATGGCTACCGTCTGCCTATCGGCACAATGGAAGTTGTTGACAACTTCCCCCACCAGGTGCTCCGCGACTACTACGAAGCCTGGTATCGTCCCGATCAGCAAGGTATCATCGTAGTGGGCGACATCGACGTTGACCGCATCGAAGCCAAAATCATCGAGCTCTTCTCTCCCATCCAGATGCCGGAGAACGCTCCCGCCCGCGAATATCTCCCCGTTGAAGACAACGAAGGCACCATCTACGCTATCGGCGCTGATAAAGAGCAAACCCAAGCTATCGTGGAAATGATGTTTAAAACCGACATCTTCCCCTTCGAAATGCGTGGCGATGCGTCTTACCTCTTCCAGCAATACGTGATGCGCATGGTAACCAAAATGCTTAACGAGCGCTTCACAGCCTTGGAAGCTCAACCCGATGCTCCCTTCGCAA
>CAMWUH010000257.1 GCA_947177325.1 uncultured Bacteroidales bacterium | reverse complement strand
ACCCGACACTAGTACGAGAGGACCGTGTTGGACAGACCTCCGGTGAGCCGGTTGTTCCGCCAGGAGCACTGCCGGGTAGCCGCGTCTGGCAAGGATAAGTGCTGAAAGCATCTAAGCACGAAGCCCCCCTCAAGATAAGATCTCCATATAAGGGTCGTTAAAGACGATGACGTAGATAGGTCGCAGGTGTAAGAGCGGTAACGTTTGTAGCCGAGCGATACTAATCACCCAAACCCTTTCCGGGACGCAAGTCCCCCCAAAAAGCAAGGGGTGCAGAGAAGCAACGCCGAAAGGCGTCAGCAAGCATCCCCGCCCCAAGCCTGAAGACAAAGGGAAAGACTCGATAAAGACTCAAGAGAGCTCGAATCGACGCAGATAAAGCGGCACCCGAAAAGGCGCCGTTGGTCAGATACTTGTTTCCACCTCTTTTTTTCCACCCTATCACAAGGGATGGGCCAAAGCCACAGTCGCCGTTAAGCGACACCGGCCAAGAACATATAGCCCGACCCCCTTGATAAAACGAACTAAGGTGGCAATAGCGCGGGGGCTCCACCTCTTCCCATTCCGAACAGAGAAGTTAAACCCCGCCACGCCGATGGTACTGCGAAAGTGGGAGAGTAGGTAACCGCCCCCTATCAAACGAAGCGCCGAGAAGAGCACCCGCTCCTCCCGGCGCTTCCTTTTTTATAATACCTATTATATCTAAACTTATATTTAAACCGTATTTTCGGGCGTGGAGCAAGAGCATAAACTTAGAGCGGCGCATATATGTTGATTAAAGTGAGGTTTTTTCACAAAAAAATGTTATCTTTGCGTTGATTATCGTTATTCGGCGCATAGAAGATGTCTTAGTTTAAGACTCGACTGCAATCTGCGCTACCCCAAAAAAGAGAAATATATACATCCAATGAGAGTAAAGATACATAGCGAAGGCAACAATTTGCTGGCGGGACTCTTAGCAGTGCTGTTGGCAATAAATGTGCCCCTATGGCAAAATTCAACTTCGAAAATTCCCGTAGTAGCCATATTGGTTACCGTGGTGTCGGCAATACTATTTTTGCTGGTGCTTAATTTTTTCCGTTCACCCAAACGTAAGTTCAAGGGTAATCCTGAAAACGTTGTCGTTGCCTCAGCCGATGGTAAAATTGTGGCATTGGAAGAGGTTTACGAAAATGAGTTTCTGCATGAGCGCTGCTTAATGGTGTCAGTGTTTATGTCAATCTTTAACGTGCATGCCAACTGGTTTCCGGTCGATGGCAAGGTAATTTATGCCACACATCATGCAGGGCGGTTTTTGGCCGCTTATTTGCCGAAATCGTCGACCGAAAACGAGCGCTCAACAGTCGTTATCGAAACGGCTCAAGGGCAGCGCATATTAATGCGCCAGATTGCGGGTGCGGTGGCTCGCCGCATTGTGACATACGCTCGTCCGGGCGATGATGCCAACATTGAGGACCACATGGGCTTCATCAAATTCGGCTCGCGCGTTGACCTCTACCTCCCATTGACTACTGAAATCGATGTGAAGTTGGGCGATCGCACCACCGGAGGCATCACCGTTATCGGCCATCTGCGCCCTGATCTCCCCGTGCCGGCCGACGATAAATCGCAGCTTAGATAAGAGATTTCTTAACGGAAGCTATCATAATTAAGATTAAGACACTTTTGCTCTGTAGGCAAGGAATTAGCAAACCTGTTCTTTAACCATTGAAATTGTAAGAAACACACAGATGTTTAATATCATTCGACGTAACATACCTAACACTATAACGCTGCTCAACTGCCTCTCCGGCGTGTTGGCAATTGCTTTTGCATTTCGTTTTAATGAAACCATTGCCGGCATCGCCGGTTGGAAGTGGTCAATAGTTATGATTGCTGCTGCGGCAGTATTCGACTTCCTCGACGGCGCGGCTGCCCGACTGCTCGGCGCTTACTCGCCGCTGGGCAAGGAATTGGACTCTCTGAGCGACACCGTTAGCTTTGGCGTAGCGCCCGCAATGCTCCTTTACAACTATCTGCTTGTGGCTAATAACAACCTGCTCGACGCTAATAGCTCGGGTATAGGCTTATTTGTCTACGCGCCCTTCTTCCTTCCTTTGATGGCAGGTTTGAGATTGGCCAAATTCAATATTGACACTACTCAGGCCACTGAGTTTCGCGGCCTGCCCGTTCCCGCTAATGCCATGTTCTGGGTAGGAATGGTGTGGGCTCTGGTTGCCGACCAGCTGACCATTCGCCTCAACGTGCTTGTTATATTGATCGTAGCGTTAGGCTTACTGATGGTGTGCAGGTTAAGAATGTTTTCGCTCAAATTCCACAACTTCGCGTTCCGCGAAAACTTACTCCGCTACACTATCATCCTTGCAACGATTGCCTTAGTGGCATGGCTTGGAGTTGCCGGACTGGCAGCTGCCATTGGCCTGTACGTGTTGCTTTCGGCTCTTAATTCGGTTATCTCATTTGAGTAATCTGCGATTCCTGCGAGCCGAATATTCACTTTAATTTCTCTGGCGCCGCCCGACGCTCGGGGGCTGGTGCGGCTCGCGGGGCCGGGGGGCCGGGG
>CAMWUH010000256.1 GCA_947177325.1 uncultured Bacteroidales bacterium | reverse complement strand
CTGCTATAAGGGAGTGCAACTGCTACAAGGTGCTACAAGTGCTACACTGTTACAAGGACCCCTGCCTACTCGGCGGCAAGGAGATTGTTCAGAAGGTTGGTGAATTGATAGTTTTTCAAGCCCCAGCGTGGAGCCAAGAGCAAATCGGAGGGTGCTGACGAGGTGAAGCGCTCAATGGTGATAGATGGGTCGAGGCGCCCCACTATATCCTTGCAAAGCTCTAAGTATTCATCAACTTCAAAGAGATGCAATTCAATGTTGCCTTCACGCCACATCCGGGCTAACGGCGTGTGGTCGATAACCTGCAGCTGATGAAACTTCACGGTGTCGGGGCGTAAGCGGTTGATAGCGTCGACGGTCGCAAGCATCATGGCTCGGCTCTCGCCCGGCAAGCCCATGATGAAATGAAGCCCGACATCAATCCCGGCCTCGCGGGTAAGATTAACGGCGTTGACAGTGTCGGCCCAGGTATGGCAGCGGTTGATGGCCTGCAGAGTGGTGTCGTGGCTCGACTCTGCGCCATATTCGATAATCACGCGCTTGCCCGATGAGTTGATTTCGCTCAGCTGAGCCAAAAGCGCAGGCGAAATGCAATCGGGGCGAGTGCCTATGATAAGCCCTACAACGTCGTCAACCGCCAAAGCCTCCCTATATCGGGCAATCAACCGTGAGGGGTCATCGTGAGTGTTGGTGTAGGACTGAAAATAGGCAAGATAGCGCATCGTGGGGTACTTTCGCGCAAAAAATTCTTTCCCGGCCTGCAATTGCGCGGCAACTGACATTCGGCTGCCCGGAGAGGCAAGCGCAGGCGAAAACGAGGCGTTGTTGCAATAGATGCAGCCACCACGGCCTTTGGTGCCGTCGCGATTAGGGCAAGTGTGGCCTACATCAACCGTGAGCTTTTGCACTTTCCCTTCAAAGCGTTCTTTCAGGAAATCGGCATAATCGCGGTAAAACTTTCCCATTTTCCGGAAATTCAAATCTTGGAGGCTCGATTAAGCAAAATCATATCCAGAATAGTCATAGCGGCCATGGCTTCCACTACCGGAACGGCTCGGGGCACCACACACGGGTCGTGCCTGCCACGGGCTTTAAGCGTTATTTCATTATGGTCTGAATCGATTGTCTTGACCTCTTGCAGCAGAGTGGCCACAGGCTTGAAGCCTACGCGGAAATAGATGTCGGCTCCGTTGGAGATACCTCCCTGAATGCCACCTGAATGATTGGTTGAAGTGATAACTTTGCCGCTCTCGTCAACATAGAACGGGTCAATCATATCCGACCCCCTTCGCGAGCATCCGTCAAAGCCCATTCCATACTCAAACGCTTTGGCGGCGTTAATTCCCATCATTGCCGAGGCCAGGCGGGCTTGCAGCTTATCGAATGCCGGCTGACCCAATCCGGCAGGGCAGTCTTTGATTACACAGGTCACTATGCCCCCTATGGTGTCGCCGTCGTTTTTGACTTGGGTGATCAGTCGCTCCATAGCCTCAGCCACCCGCGCCGAGGGGCAGCGCACAGGGTTAGTGTCAATCAACGCAGGGTCTATTTTATCGTAGGGAATGGCGAGGTTAAGATTGCCGACAGTCGAAGTGTAGGCAAATATCTGAATCCCCATTTGCTTCAAAGCTTGCATGGCAACCGCTCCGCCAACCACTCGTGCTATGGTTTCGCGAGCCGACGACCGGCCCCCTCCACGATGATCGCGGAGGCCGTATTTTTCAGTGTAGGTGTAATCGGCATGCGAAGGGCGGAACGCGCGCTTCATTTCGTCGTAGTCGCTTGAATGATGGTCGGCATTGCGCACTATGAAGCCGATGGGGCAACCGGTTGTCGTGCCCTCCATAACGCCCGAGAGCAGCTCCACTTGGTCAGCCTCATTGCGCTGAGTAGTGATTGCCGATTGGCCCGGACGACGCCTGCAGAGCTGCGCTTGAATTTCATCCACATCTATTTTAATGCCGGCAGGCACGCCGTCAATCACGCCGCCGATTGCAGGCCCGTGTGACTCGCCAAACGATGTAAGGCGATATATTTCTCCGAAGCTATTGTTCATCAGTATCTTTAATTATATCGGCTGCCGAGGCGCCAACGTAGTCAATCAGTTGTTGCGGGTTAAGAAAGAGTTGCAGTCCGCGCTGTCCGGCGCTGACATAGATTTTATCGTAATTGAGAGCCGTGGAGTGGAAATAGGTGGGGAACTGTTTTTTCATCCCTATCGACGTGCATCCGCCCCTGATGTAGCCGGTCAGCGGCAAAAGCTCCTTCATTGGTATGAGGTCGGCCTTTTTGTTGCCCGACACTTTTGCGGCCTTTTTCAGGTCGACTTCGGCATTGCCCGGCACCACACAGACGAAGTGACCGTTACGGTCACCCTCCAGCACGAGCGTTTTGAACACACGGTTGATATCCTCGCCAAGCTGCTCGGCGATATGCCCTGCGGAGAGGTCGTTCTCATCGACTTCGTAGGGGATAAGCTCATACGGAATCTTGGCTCGGTCGAGCAATCGTGCGGCATTGGTTTTCTCAATTTTCTTTGCCATAAGTAAGTTTCGATAATTAGTTTATAATAAGATTCGAGATTTATATTAGTAAG
>CAMWUH010000255.1 GCA_947177325.1 uncultured Bacteroidales bacterium | reverse complement strand
CGCGCCCCAGCCTGCAAGAGCTTCATAGAAGCGGCAGTAGAGCACACCGTCAGCTGTAGTGAAATCGGTGAAGTCGAAAGTAGCTGAGTAGATGCCTGATTCTTTCTTGTCAACAAGAACCCAATTCTCGTAAACAGAGGCATTAGCTTCGCTGGGTTCGTCCCACCCTGTCTGGTTGCCTACCATGTAGACATAACGGGGAGTGAACACTTCTTGAGCGCCGGCCATCATAGTGAAGGTCATTTCTCTCATGTTAACGACAATAGTTACTTCACCACCTTCGAAGTCGGGGAAGTTAAATGAACCTTTACCCTTAACAATGGGTGATTCAAATACACCGTCGGTCATTTCAACGTCGATGGGGTTATCGTCTTCTTGTGAACCGTAAGAGTCAGCATCCCAACCGGTAAGGTCAGTATAGAAGCGGAACATCGGAGCAGCGGGTAAATCGAATACGCCGGTATAGATCTGAGAACCGATAGCATTGTCAGCTTCGAAGAGGCGCCAGTCAGCATAGTGAGCGGCATTACCTGCAGTCGGGCCGGCCCAACCTTCGGGAGAACCTACGAGGTAAATAAATCCGGGAACGGGAACAGCGAAGTAGTATTTCACTTGTTTCAAGCAAACGTAATTAGAAGAAACGATGCGAGAGCCTTCAACACCGGCGATTTCGGCAGTACCCTTGAAGTAAACGGGGATAGGACCTTCTTCAACGTAGTCTTCTTCTGTTTCAATACCTTTAAGTTCACAGATAATTTGCGAAAGATCAGAGGTCTTGAAAGTCATCTTTGACTGATGAGCAGCCTCCATTTCGCGAACTTCGGTAAATTCGGGGGTCAACGATACAATGCAGCCGTAGTTGGTCACTGCAGAGTAGCCATAGTCAGGTTGCGCCTTGGCAACGAGGTCGAATGTGCCGTCGGGAGTCAGCTCAATGTACTGATTCTCAAGAGCGGGCGTATTGAGCTCAAAAGATGTGGGAGCTTGATAAACAGGCTCTTTATCCTCTTCGCAGCTGGTGAAGCCCAAAAAAGCAACGGCGCAGGCGAGAAATATTGATAATTTTTTCATTTCAAAAAATCTGTCTTTAAGTTATAAAAACTTTAATCGGATTGATTAGTAACCCCAGTTTTGGGTGTAACCACCGAGAGTTACAAATTGAGAGGGGATAGGATAGAGAGCAAAGCTGGGAGCGAAATCTGAACCATTGCGAGTTTTGTTTTTCCAACTCCAGTTGTAACCGCTAACCCATTTACCGTAGCGAACAAGGTCAGTACGACGAGTACATTCGGTGTAAAGCTCGCGTTGACGTTCTTGTTGAAGTGATTCCATGGTCAATTCAGTTGATGACCAGGGAGTAAGACCAGCGCGCTCACGAATATAGTTAACATAATCGAGTGCATCAGATTTTGCACCGGCACCATTCATCATAGCTTCTGCTGCTGAAAGATAGATTTCAGCAAGACGAATCATTGCATAGCCTACGCGGGGATGTTCGAGAGCTTCGGGTTGAGAATTTGACATTGAACCGTCAAGTTCATAGTTCCAGTTAGAATATTTGATGGGGAGATAACCGTTGTAGCCATATTGAGAGTTCTCAAGGATGTCGTTAGTGGCAACAAAACCTTGAGCAGAAGTAGCCCAAAGAGCCACGCGATCATCGGGTGAGGTACCTTGTTTTGCATCATCCCATTCAAACACATTTACCAATTCCTGGCGGCCAACCATACACTTCCAGCCACCACCTGAGTTGTAGCGTTCACGCATATTCATTTGCCAGGGGTCGTTTTCGGTTGAATTGCCACCGAAACCGTTGATCATCAAGTCGCCGTTAGCGTATGACATCAAGTTAATGTCGTCTTGGGGAATGTACCAAAGGATTTCGTTAGCGCCGCGACCATTAACAGCGTAGTCAGCGTTAGAGTGACCGAAGAGAGTCCAGTACTTTTCAGCAAGGCCGGTACCGTTGAAACCGGTGCCTTTGTGACGTTCTATAATTGCGTTAGCATGTTCAAGACATTTGCCCCAGTTGGCTTCACCTGTGAAGACTTCAGCGTTGAGGTAGAATTTAACGAGGAGAGCTTCACAAACATCTTTACCTACGTAGCCGTAAGCAGGTGTTTGAATGCCGTCGCCATATTCAGCCAAAACATCTTCAAGAGTAGTAACTACGTTTTGGTAGCATTGAGTGCGACCAACTTGGCTGGGGACAGAACCTATATCGCAATTTTCGTCAGCATAGGGAGGATTGCCAAAGTTTGAGATGAGATAGAAATAGCAAGCTGAACGGAGTATTTTAGCTTGACGAACGAACTCATCGGCTTTAGGCTTGAGTTCATCGGTAAGGTTGAAATAACCGTTTTTAACAGTTTGGATGAAGTCGTTACAAACGGCAATATTGATCATGAAGCGAGAATAAGTACCGAAAACTGCGCGGTTGTTGGCAGGAGTGATACCATATTGGAAATCACCGTAGTCGGTATCATCAATCATAATCCAGTTGGCTTCGTCGGAGGGGACTTCTTCGAGGATGAAGCATGAACGTTGGAAGGTTGACATACCACCGTCGAAACCTTGTACGGCAGCGTTATTGTTAG
>CAMWUH010000254.1 GCA_947177325.1 uncultured Bacteroidales bacterium | reverse complement strand
AACTTATATCGCGCGGTGGCACAGCCAGCACCGTGGTCGACATCAAACTGATCATTAAAAGCGCCATCAATCGCTTGTCGGCAAGCATAATCCTGGTTCATAACCACCCCTCCGGCACGCTCCACCCATCTTCTCAAGACGACAACATCACCCGCCGCATAAAAGCCGCTGCTGAAATGATGGATATTCGTCTCCTCGACCACGTTATCATCTCCCCTACCGGATTCTACTCCTACTCCGACAACGGCCGCCTTTAACCTCTTTCAACTCATGACCGCCCATTATTGTCGGCTCTCGGGAGCATTTTTGTAACTTTTAGAAAGTTTTTTGATAAAAATTTCAACTTTCTGCTATTTATTTCGTAACTTTGCAACGCTTAGTTAAATATAAAGGCTCGCAACATCGCTGCATTTTGCCCTTATATATTAACTAACAACCGGCTCAAAAGCTCTATAACAAAGTAACTGCAACTGATAATGAAAGTATTGAAATTTGGCGGCACTTCCGTGGGCTCTGCTCAGCGCATCAAAGATGTCGCCGCTCTTATTACCCGTCGCTCCGGCAACCTCGTTGTGCTCTCTGCCATGTCTGGCACAACCAATGCGCTTGTTGAAATCGCTGACTACCTATACAAAAAAAATATTGACGGCGCAAAAGAAACACTCAACAATCTGCAAGCCAAATATGCCGGCGTGGTTAACGAGTTGTTGTCCACCCAAGCATCACGTCAAGAGGCTAACAAAGGTTTGGCTGATATTTTCAACTTTATCAGAAATCTTGCCGGCGACATCTTCACTATCTTTGAAGAGCGCGAAATCGTGGCTCAAGGCGAGTTGATGTCAACTTTGTTGATGTATCTCTACCTAAAAGAGCAGGGTGTTAAAGTAATGTTCCTCCCCGCCCTCGACTTTATGCGCACCGACAAAAACGGCGAAGCAGATATGACATTCATTGAGTCGAAACTCCGCCCTATTATCGAAGCTAATCCCGATATCGAGGTATTTCTCACCCAAGGATTCATTTGCCGGAACGCCTATGGCGAAATCGACAACTTGCAACGCGGTGGCTCTGACCTGACCGCATCCATAATCGGCGCAGTGCTTAAGGCCGAAGAAATTGAAATCTGGACCGACATCGACGGTATGCACAACAACGACCCCCGATTTGTTGAAGGCACCGAACCCGTCCACGAACTCCACTTTGAAGAAGCAGCCGAGCTCGCATATTTCGGCGCAAAAATTCTTCACCCCACCTGCATTCTCCCTGCCAAGCTCAATAACATACCCGTCAGGTTGCTCAACACCATGCAACCCGAAGCCAAAGGCACCGTGATTTACAATTCAGCACCGTCCCACACAATCAAAGCCGTTGCCGCAAAAGATAACATCACTGCCATCAAAATCAAATCAGGGCGAATGCTCCTGGCCTACGGCTTCTTGCGAAAAGTGTTTGAAATTTTCGAAACCTACAAAACTCCCATCGACATGGTGGTGACATCAGAGGTTGGTGTTTCAGTTACTATCGACAACGACCGCAACCTCGACCGGATTGTCAACGACCTCAAGAAATTCGGCACCGTCACCATTGAGCCCCAAATGGCAATCATCTGCGTGGTAGGCGACCTCGAATGGCACAATCGCGGCTTCGAAGCCAAAGCGCTCGAAGCTCTCAAGGAAATTCCGGTGCGAATGATTTCTTACGGCGGCAGCAACTACAACATCTCCTTCCTCGTTAAACAAGACGACAAGGTGGCTGCGCTCAATGCCCTGTCTGACCACCTTTTCCGCCAAAAATAATTCCCCGTTTTTTGAATTAACTCTTATCCCCCCATCCCTGCACATTCCGGTCTGTCACCCCATGCGCAGGGATGCATAATTTACCCCCCGGTCAGAGTTAATGTTAACAGCTTTCCCATTTTTCAACTTATGTATTCTACCAACTTTCCAATACGTCAATTCAACGCCATCCCCACTCCCTTCTACTTCTACGACCTCAAACTCCTCGATGCAACGCTCGCTGAAATCAATAGTGCTGCCGGCGAAGCCGGAGGCGATAAATTTTGTGTGCACTATGCCGTCAAAGCCAATGCTAACCCTGTGGTGCTCAACCGCATTGCTCAAGCAGGATTAGGCGCCGACTGCGTGAGCATGGGTGAAATCATAGCGGCTCTCTCTGCAGGCATTGACCACTCAAAAATCGTTTTTGCCGGAGTTGGTAAAACCGACGAAGAAATCATCCAAGGCTTGAAAGCCGGTATCGCCGCTTTCAATGTTGAGTCAATTCCTGAAATTGAAAATATTCAGCGATTGGCAGCACGCGAAGGCACAACCGCCCACATTGCCATCCGCGTCAACCCCGACATCGATGCCCACACCCACCACTATATCACCACCGGACTGGCGGAAAACAAATTCGGAATTGACCGTCGTGCGCTCCCCGAAGTAATCAAACTTGTTTCCGATGCTGAAAATCTCAAATTAGTGGGGCTGCATTTCCACATCGGCTCGCAAATCACCGATTTCACCCCATTTAAAATCCTCTCAGAGCGCATCAATCTCCTTGTTGACCAACTCGCTGCCGAAGGCATAGAATTGGAAACAATCAACGTTGGCGGCGGCCTTGGCATCGACTACGACAACCC
>CAMWUH010000253.1 GCA_947177325.1 uncultured Bacteroidales bacterium | reverse complement strand
CTGTTGTTGACTTTGGCAACGGCGCCCCCACAGTTGACTTCTAACCCCCTACTGCCAACAAATAAATAATGAAATTCATAAAATTCATAGCAACCTCTGCCCTGCTGATTGCATCGGCAATGATGCTGCCTTCGTGTAATCTCGACGACTCTAAAGACACCGAAGCCGAAGCCTATCAGAAATGGAAAGAGCTCAACGACAACTATATGACCGACGTTGAGAAAGAGCTCAACGATGAGGGTCAGCCTAAGTACACTAAGGTTGTTCCTGAATGGAACACCAATGCCTACGTATTGATGCGCTGGTTTAACGACACCACTCTGACCCGCGACAATCTTCGCCCGCTCTACACCTCTACTGTCGACTGTAAATACATTGGCCGCTTTTACAACGACCAGCCCTTTGACTCATCTTATTTGAGCGTCAACCCCGCCGACTCTATTTTCCGCACATCGCTAACCAAAGTTATTACCGGCTGGACAATCGCTTTTGAGCGAATGCACGTAGGCGACTCCGTTGAAGTCATCATCCCCTATGCACAAGGCTATGGAACGCAAAGTTCAGGTTCAGTGCCCGCCTACAGCACCCTGAAATTCTATATCCGCTTAGTTGACGTAGCCGGAGAATATATCCGCCCCTAAAAGCCCTGCCCCAAACATTATTTTTATAATTATCATGAGGCTGTGTCAAAAAATTCAAAATTTTGACACAGCCTCTTAAGGTGTGTTAGAATAGGTCAGATGTTAGGCGCTGAGGATGAGGACGATAGGAGCATACTTAAGTATGTGACTGAGTCCGAATTCCGAAAGCAACGACACAGATGGCCAATTATCACACACCGTTTTTTTATTGCAAAAATCCGAGCAAAACATTAAATTTGCAACATCAAAGAAAAATCATTCTTCATTCAGTTCCACTTATGACGTTGATGTTAAAATTTTCTGCTAAATTGATTAAAGGCTTAGTCCTTCCGATAATAGCCATTTCACTGTTAATAACATCATGTAGCCGGGCAACCGACATTTCCCCGGCACTTGACAGTGTAGAAGCAGTCATAAACCAATACCCCGATTCTGCTCTCAAATTGATCAACGCCATCGATACGCTCAACCTCGCTCAATCATCCCGGGCCATTAATGCGCGTTATGCACTGTTAAAATCAATAGCACTCGATAAGAACTACATTGACACTTCAAATCTAAATATCATACAGCCTGCAATTGACTATTATATTACCAAAGATAAAGGCACACCTGATGACAAACTACGCACTCTTTACTATGAGAGTGTAATCTATACCAATGCCTACAGGTACGCACTCGCCATGAACACACTCCTCCGGGCGGCACAAGTCAAAGGTCCTTTTACCGATTCTATTGTTTTGGCACAAGTTTATATTCTCCAATCTTTGCTGAACATTAGACAATTAAAGTATACAGCAGCTATCTACCAAAACATTTCGGCTGGTAAAATATTAGTTAACTGTGATAAAAAAGGGGAAGCATTAAGGTGCTATGGCAGAGCATTAGAAATGTGTTGCGAAGTAGATGACCAGCGAGCAGATAGCCTTTACTTAGTATGTCAAGAATTTTTATCTGACAATTCCAATAATTTTGATATAATCAGTTTACGCCTGCTAACCTATTTAATTGATTATGGTAGTGAATCCAATGTCAAAAATTTAATAACCAAGATAGAGAATCGAACTTACGACTATTTCACACCCTCTGATTATGATCATAGTTTAGCCGAAGCATATTGCAGAATTGGGAATGGCGAAACTGCAATTTCTCTTATTTCAAAATACCAAAATGAAGAACTGATACTTCGTCATTTATTTGTTGCAGCAAAAGCGTATGAAACCGTAGGTAATTATCCCGCAGCCCTAAATTTCTATAAACAGTACGTTGATTCGATGCATTATATTGAAAGTAGTAGATTTTCTGAAGATTTATTTTCGGTAGAGAGCCGGTTTGAAAGCAATCTGGAAAAGGAAAAAATCGAAAAAATTCAAGAACGCACTCGTTCTCGTTTGACTGCAAGCCTTATAATCCTTATTTTACTTGCTCTGACTTTAACTTTGTGGATGTGCCTTTGGAGAATTAAAAGGAGACTTTTGATTGAACAATCTGAGAAGTTACAACTATCAATTGATGAACTGTCAACAGAGCTCAAACTCTTATCGAATAAATCCTCCGCCCCTAAAGAAGTAGTTAATTTTATCAACGCTCTTAACGACGCATTCTTGAAAGACATGAATGATGAGTCTGATAGAATGCACTACACCCGAAAAGAGCTCAATAAAATAAGGGAGAATCCTCAAAGTTTCCTAAAAAACATTTGTCAGGCAACAGCATTCTGTTACCCCAACCTTCAACAGTTTGTTGAACGTCATAACCTTACTCCTTCTGAACTCAACGTGGTTTATCTTCTTGCCCTTGGTTATACCACCACGCAAATTGGGGTTCTTTTAGGATCTTCCAACGTCTTTAATATTTCATCTTCGATTAGAAAAAAATTTGGATTAACTGAAAAAGATATTAAGCTCCCTTCATTCGTAATATCATTGAAAAACCAAGAAAATTAACAGTAAAACCGAACAAGAGATTCACAATTATAGTAATTTAACTTATACTTAGAAAAAGGCAGCAACCTCAATAACGCAATTCATTGATTTAATGCCATTTACAACTATTTAAATT
>CAMWUH010000252.1 GCA_947177325.1 uncultured Bacteroidales bacterium | reverse complement strand
GAACCGCATACAGTTTACTTTGGGGAAATTATCGGTTGTTGGGAGAAGAAGTGAAAACATTTATAATATCAAAGAGGCGGTGTCATAATTCAGGTTTACGTTGCAGCATCACTTTTTGTTTTCTTGAGGTTTAGTCTACCAACTTTTTCTTGATTTAGAGCGTTGAAATTTTGTAGATTGCAAAATTATCACTAAATTTGCACAACGAAATATGGGGTCTGAGTTTCCCCCTTAAAAAAGAAATACTTCGGAGGCGAAAGTCACGATTTTAGGGGCTGGCGTTAGCCGGTCGGAAAGAGCCTTTGCAGAGGCTCTTTTTTCGTTTAGTCCGGAAATATCTTTAATCCCAATCTTCTTCCCTCGCTGACATAAATATTTGGCTCAACAATATCAAACGCAGGATTTTCCTTATCGGGGTATAATACATAACGCGAAATAGGGTATGCTATTAGGTCTGCAATCTGCAACCCATTTATATTTTCTGATTTGGCAGAGAAATTAAAGTCGTGTATATGACTTTTCATTCGTTCCTCAGAACAATACTTAACTCCTGTTTCCAAAATTCGGTTATAATAGTCGCGCAAGTTTCTATCTTCTCGTTTACCTCTTTTCTCAACGATTATTCGAAGTTTTCCATTTGGCTCAACTTCATCAAGATAGAATATACTTCTTTGAAGCACGTATGAAAGAGCTATGCCATAAATATCTATTTCACTTCCAAATTTATCTATACAAGGATTCTTCGGCACCGCACAACATACCACTACATACACTCCCTTTTGGGATAGAAGATTATTTATTCGAGAATAAAACTGATTCTTGATTGCAGTATCATTCAAATTTACAAACCTTTTTTGATGTTTGCGAATCTCTCTCGAATGAAAAATTACATCCTCGTCGTCCCAAAATTCTCTCTTGATAGAATTTATCTCATTTTCAAAATCAGATAACTTATTCTCTGACACCAACACACCGCATAGGGTAAAAATTGGGAAACTGCTATCGAATGAGACGAGATTCTGGTCGCCACATTCGTCTAAGTATAAGTAATATGTTGTGGTATCGTCTTGTTTCATGTTAAAATTCAACTGCAAAGGTACGAAAATTTTCGGACATTTCCTGTCCTTTCCACCGCTTTTAACGCGCGGTAACTTTGTGGCGTAAATCGCTTTAGCGCTTTGCTCCGGCGAAGAAACCGCTGCTCCCGCTGTCGAGCCTACATCCAGCTCCCATCACTCCCCACCGCGAGGCTGTTTCTTGCTTCGCAAGCGACAAGTCGATTAGCTCCGCCCATCTTCCGTAACGAGAAGGAATCCTCCGGCTACTTTTTTAATTATTTAAAATTTAATCTGCACAATTTTGATATTTTAATATTTGTGTGTTTTATCTTTGCAATTATTGATTATTGTTTTTATCTTTGCAACAAATTAATATTATGGATGTTTCAATCATTCGCTATTATTACCAATTTAAATTGACTGCTATCACCGGGATAAGAAAATGAGATTATCTGAATTGACAAGAAATTTAATAATTATATTGGCCTTGACTCTTATTTCATGCGAAAAATATGAAGATCCCGGTTACTTGCCCATCTCATTAGAAGAGTGCAGTATACCCTATGATATAAAAGATAATGGTTTTTTGTTAACGGCTAAAGTACCTTCTTCTGATTCTACGATCATTTTAGTTCCTCATTCTAAAAATGGAATATCTCCGCTTATTACATCTTTGAGCGTAAATGGGTCTGAAATGTCAGAATCGGACTCGCTTGACGGAGATGACCCTTATTTAGAAGGACGACCAATTCTTATGGGAGAATGGGGCGAAATTAATTATGAAAATATTCATGGAAAATTTACTATCGTGATACATTTAAATAGGGATTGTAGTACTTGTGACAAATGTGTAAAATTCAGACTCGGCTATGGCTATGAATATGTAGACATGGAGATTATTCAAATGAAGAGTGATTAATTAAGACCCCGCTCCCCGAATATTTGGTTTCGTATGATTCATTGGCAAAAAAAATGGTTAAAAGTGTTGGTTTTAAGTTTTTTTTATTAAATTTGCGGTTGGTAACTACATTTTCTGCCATTCTTCTCCAATCTTCTACCAAGAACTTAAATCATAAACCTTTATTTATACCATGAACAATATGAAATCAAGCCAATGGCGCTTGCTATTGGTTATGGTTGCAGCCTTGTTTGCCACCACGTTGGCTAAAGCTGCAAGTCATTGCTATTTCGTTTGTCCCGATGATTGGCAAACTCCCTGTGTGTGGGCTTGGGACGACAATGAAGTTAACTGTTGTACAAATATTGTTTGGCCCGGCGACCAAATGAAGCTCGTCGACGCCTCCAAACGTCTTTATCGCTGGGATGCTCCCGAAGGTAAAACCCCTACAATGGTTATTATCCACGACAATAAAGGAAACCATCGCATGGTGGGTGAAAATACCTTGACCGGCAAAGAAAAAGATGGCGACACTCCATTCATCGACGGGGCTACCTATCAAGCCGACAGCTCTTTCGAAATCGTAAGCTATCCTATCGGGGACCCCGACCCTGACCCCGATCCTGAGCCTGACCCAGAGCCGGCGAGTGAACAGTTCTGCTATTTTATCCTCCCCGCAAGTTGGTCAACTCCCTGTGTGTGGGCATGGAGCGACACCAATGGCAACTGCTGCGCCAACATAACCTGGCCCGGCGACCAAATGAAGCTCGTCGACGCCTCCAAACGCCTCTACCGCTGGA
>CAMWUH010000251.1 GCA_947177325.1 uncultured Bacteroidales bacterium | reverse complement strand
GCTATTCTGTTAGCGTCGTTGATGACATTCGGTAATCTTGGCGAGAAATTTGAGCTTACGGCAATGAAAGCTGCCGGAATATCGCTTGTCAAGGTAATGAGGCCGCTGATTATTTTGATGATACTTATTTCGGCCGGGGCATTTTTCTTTCAGAATAATGTGCTCCCTGTAGCGCAAACTAAAATGTGGACTCTTCTATTCTCAATGCGCCAAACTTCGCCTGAGATGGAAATCCCTGAAAAAGCGTTTTACACCGATATAGACGGCTACGTTATTTATGTTGATGAAAAAGATAAAGAAACGGGATTGATGCGCGATGTCATGATTCATCAAATAACTGATGGCTATGACCAAGCGAAAATAATTGTGGCTGATTCCGGTCGCCTTTCTTTCACTCCCGATCGGCTCAATATTAAGCTGCACCTATGGGATGGGGAGCTTTACGGAAATATGTTTGCTCAATCAACCGGCATGACTTCCCGCTCGGCTGTGCCTAATGAGCGGGAGAAATTTACGCAGAAGGAGTTTCTGATTCCATTCGATGCCAATTTCAACCGTATGGATGAGTCGACGATGCGCAATCAGTATATCGGGAAAAATATCAGTGAGTTATCGGCAACGGTTGACTCCCTGAATCAGATAATCGATAGTATTGGTGCAATCTACGGCGATCAGCTCATGCGCTCCGAACATTTTGGAATGCCTTACACAACAACCAAAATTGTCGATGGCAAGCGTGTAGTTGAAGGCTACGTGCCGGTTAAATTGGATAAACCTTTAAATATAGATTCGCTGTTCACTCTTAATCCTGTAGTAAGCCAGGTGCGCATAGATGAACAGGCTATTACAAAGGCGCGTAGAGTCAGACAAGAGTATGAGTTCCGAAGCTATGCTATGGACGATGATCTGAAGTCAATCAGACGACATGGTATTGAAATGCACAAGAAATTCACGCTTTCGTTTGCAGTCATAATCTTCTTCTTTATTGGAGCCCCGTTGGGAGCTATAATCAAAAAAGGAGGCTTAGGCATGCCGCTGATTATTTCGGTTATTCTGTTCATCATTTATTATATAATTGATAATACCGGCTACAAGCTTGCTCGCGATGGACGATGGGATGTGCCCGAAGGTATGTGGCTGAGCTCGTTTGTGCTGTTGCCTTTAGGCGCGTTTCTCACTTATAAGGCAGTTCACGATTCCTCAGTGCTTAACGTTGATGCTTACAAGGCTTTCTTCAATCGCTTGATAGGCCGCAGACCCAAACGCAGTCTTGAGGTGAAGCAATTTGTAATGCAAGAGGCATATCCTCATGAAGCTATTGCTCAACTTGAAAATTTACGAGATGCTCTCGTGCAGGCAAACTCAGCAGTCAACAAATTTGTTGTTAAACTGGCAAGTAGAAGATTGTCGGTTGGAAATCCGGTGCAAACCCAACTCAACAATTTGGTCGACTACCAATCCAATAGTCTAAATCCAAAGATAATTCAACTGTTAAATCAATTTCCCTTTGTGGTCAAGTACGCCGATATCCAACCAATGATAGAGAATATCGATATGCTGTTGCAACTTTGGGAAAAAGAAGTAAATAATAACGATAATGGAACAGAAAATCAAGCTTGATACCATCGAGTCGGCAATCGACGACTTCAGAGAAGGCAAAATGATAATCGTTGTTGACGACGAGGATCGTGAGAATGAAGGTGACATAATTGTAGCTGCCGAAAAGATTACTCCTGAGCAGGTTAACTTTATGCTGAAAAATGCTCGCGGTGTGCTTTGTGTACCACTGACCCAATCTCGTTGTCGCGAACTCAATCTGCCTCATCAAGTTGAAGAAAATACATCGGTTTTAGGAACGCCGTTCACCGTTACAGTCGACAAACTCGAAGGTTGTTCAACCGGCGTGTCAATCGAAGACCGTTGCGCAACAATCCGTGCGCTGGCCGATCCCGAGTCAAAACCTGAAACATTCGGTCGTCCCGGTCACATCAATCCTCTGTTTGCCCAGGATCAGGGCGTTTTGCGTCGTTCCGGCCACACCGAAGCTGCTGTCGATCTCGCCCGGCTTGCCGGATTGCAGCCTGCAGCGGCATTGATGGAAATCATGAGCGATGACGGCACAATGGCCCGTCTCCCCGAGCTGCGACGTCGAGCCGACGAGTGGGGCATGAAACTTGTTTCGATAGCCGATTTGATTGCTTATCGCAACAGTCGCGAAAGCCTTGTTGAACGAGGCGAAGAAGTCGATATGCCGACCGAATACGGCCACTTCCGACTTATTCCTTTCCGACAGAAAAACAACGGCCTTGAACATATAGCATTGATTAAAGGCGACGTTACTACCGATGAACCTGTTCTCGTCCGTGTCCATTCATCATGTGCCACAGGCGACATTTTCGGCTCCAAACGTTGCGATTGTGGCGAACAGCTCCATCAAGCCCTCCGCATGATTGAGAAAGAGGGCAGAGGTGCCGTAGTTTATCTTAATCAAGAGGGTAGAGGCATTGGTCTTATGGATAAAATCGCAGCATATAAGCTTCAGGAAGAAGGTCTCGACACAGTCGACGCCAACCTACATCTCGGACACAAAGCCGATGAACGCGACTACGGCGTCGGCGCCCAGATACTCCGTTCACTCGGTATCCACGACATGCGCCTGATGACCAACAACCCCATTAAGCGCGTCGGCCTTGAAGGCTACGGACTCAATGTGGTTGAAAATGTGCCGATTGAGATCGAGCCCAACGACTACAACCGCTTCTA
>CAMWUH010000250.1 GCA_947177325.1 uncultured Bacteroidales bacterium | reverse complement strand
GTTCAAGCATTTCATCGCGATCAGTGGCTTCGATGTCGAGGGCAACAATATTCATTTTTCCGATGGATTTTTTTACAATACAAAGTTACAAAAAAATGAGTTAGGGAGCGATTGAAATGCGCCTAATTCAATAGTTAATTAATAATAAAAGAAAGGCCGGGAGCACTGAGCGCTTCCAGCCTTTCCGGTAGGGAAAAATATGACTTATGAGTCAGATGTTAATTCAGTGGATTATTACATCATGCCGCCCATGCCGCCCATGCCGGGAGCAGGCATTGCGGGAGCGGGATTTTCTTCTTTCTTGTCGGCGATGACACACTCGGTGGTCAAGAACATGCCGGCAATCGAAGCTGCGTTTTCCAAAGCTACACGGGTAACTTTAGCGGGGTCAATAACGCCTGCGGCGAGGAGGTTCTCAAACTCACCGGTGCGGGCATTGTAGCCGTAGTCGCTTGAGCCTTCTTTGACTTTTTGAACGATAACTGCACCTTCAGCTCCGGCGTTAGCCACGATCTGGCGCAAGGGCTCTTCGATGGCGCGGAGCACGATGTGGATACCGGTAGTCTCGTCTTCGTTAGCTCCGGTGAGGCCTTCGAGGGCTTTGGTGGCGCGGATGTAAGCTACACCACCTCCGGGCACGATGCCTTCAGCGATAGCGGCGCGAGTGGCAGAAAGGGCGTCGTCAACGCGGTCTTTTTTCTCTTTCATTTCCACTTCAGAGGGAGCACCGATGTGGAGCACGGCAACACCGCCGGCCAATTTGGCAAGGCGTTCCTGGAGTTTTTCGCGGTCGTAGTCGCTCTTGGTCTGCTCGATTTGGGCTTTGATTTGAGCAACGCGGGCAGCGATAGCTTCTTTAGCGCCGGCGCCGTTGACAATAGTGGTGTTTTCTTTAGTAACGGTAACTTTTTCAGCGGTGCCGAGCATAGCGGTTGTAGCTGAATCAAGTTTCATGCCTTTTTCTTCAGAGATAACTGTGCCACCGGTGAGGATAGCAATATCTTCGAGCATTTCTTTGCGGCGGTCGCCGAAGCCGGGAGCTTTGACGGCACACACTTTGAGCGAACCGCGGAGGCGGTTAACTACCAAAGTAGCGAGCGCTTCGTTGTCAACATCTTCAGCGATGATGAGCAAAGGACGGCCTGACTGAGCCACGGGCTCGAGAACGGGGAGGAGATCTTTGAAGTTAGAGATTTTTTTATCGTAGAGAAGGATGAAGGGATTTTCCATGTCGGCTTGCATCTTCTCGGTGTTGGTGATAAAATAGGGAGAGATGTAGCCGCGGTCGAATTGCATACCTTCAACAACATCGACTGTTGTTTCGGTGCCTTTAGCTTCGTCGACGGTGATGATACCTTCTTTAGTCACTTTCTTCATAGCTTCGGCGATGAGCTGACCGATTTTTTCGTCGTTGTTGGCAGAGATGCGGGCCACGTCTTCGATTTTCTTGAAGTCGTCGCCTACTTCTTCTGATTGAGCTTTGATTGACTCAACGACAACGTCGACAGCTTTGTCGATGCCGCGCTTAACGTCCATGGGGTTAGCGCCGGCAGCTACGTTTTTAAGGCCTACGGTGATGATTGACTGAGCGAGCACGGTGGCGGTGGTGGTGCCGTCGCCGGCGTCGTCGCCTGTTTTTGAAGCAACTTCTTTAACGAGTTGGGCGCCCATGTTCTGGAAGGGGTCTTCGAGCTCGACTTCGCGGGCAACGCTTACACCGTCTTTGGTGATATGTGGAGCACCGAATTTTTTATCAATGATAACGTTGCGACCTTTAGGGCCGAGAGTTACTTTCACGGCGTCGGCCAAAGCGTCAACGCCTTTTTTAAGCTCTTCGCGAGCTTTGATGTCAAATTTTATTTCTTTAGCCATAGCTTAATTAACTGTTAAGATTACTGAGAGATAAAAATAATATTATTTGCAGATGGCGAGGATGTCGCTCTGGCGCATGATGAGATAAGACTTGCCGTCGAATTCAATTTCTGTGCCGGCATATTTGCCGTAGAGCACGATGTCGCCTTGTTTCACTACCATTTCTTCATCTTTAGTGCCGTTGCCGGTGGCAATGACAGTGCCTTTAAGGGGCTTTTCTTTAGCAGAGTCGGGGATAATGATGCCCGAAACGGTTACTTCTTCGGCCGCGGTAGGCTCGATGAGCACGCGGTCAGCAAGTGGAAGGATGTTCATAATAGTTTATCTTTTATTGGTTGTGTTAGATATTTTAGATTTCTGTCAGATATGTATTGCAAAAGTTGTGCCATGCTGCAAGTGACAATGGCAATGGCAGCGCAAGTGAAAAAATAAGGGTGACAAAATGTCAACCAAGCTTTGTCGAGGCTGACTCTTTTGTCACCTTTTATAACGATTATACCCTCGGCGGGGTTTGCCAAATTATGTTAATCATCATGCATAGGGGAGAGCTGAGATGATAGTGTCGCGCGTCAGCTGCATGGCCTCAGTCCGGTCGTCATCGGAGTGCGGGGCGGGGATTGGCTTGTGGATGGTCAGCTTGATATGCCCCGGCCGCGGGATGAGGGTGGTGCGGGGCATCACTTTGAAAGCGCCGTCGATAGTGATGGGCACAATCGGGAGTCCAAACTCGAGGGCGAGTTGATAGGCGCCTTTTTTGAATGGCCCTACCTTGCCGGTAAATGTGCGGGCACCTTCGGGAAATATGACGATTGACATACCGTCGCGGAGGGTTGCCCTGGCAGTGTCGATAGTGCGACGGACGGCGGCGGGAGAGTGGTTATCGACCATTATATGACCGATGCGCGCGCAGGCGTAGCCGAT
>CAMWUH010000249.1 GCA_947177325.1 uncultured Bacteroidales bacterium | reverse complement strand
GCCCTATGCGGCTCATTTCGTGGCTGACGAGCACTATGGTAGTTTCGGGGGTGAGCTTCTCGATGATGTCGTAGATGCGTTGCTCCATATTTTTGTCGACATAACTCAGCGGCTCATCCATCACGAGCAATCGCGGCGAAGCGATTATGGCGCGCCCTAAAAGCGCTCTTTGAAGCTGGCCTCCCGAGAGTCGGGCTATCGGATAATCTGCCCTGTTGGTCAGCCCTATTGTTTCGATGGTTGATTCAACCAAGCCGGCTTGAGCCTGCCGTGTAAGCTTTGAAAACATCAATCCGCTCTCTACCACTTGTCTGACGGTGATCGGGAAGCTGCTGTCAATCATATTTTTCTGCGGCAGGTAGCCGATTGAAAACATTTTACTGTCACCATGATAAATCACCTTTCCCGCCGACGGGGTCAACAACTTTAGCATCAAACGCAACAGAGTTGTTTTTCCTCCACCGTTCGGACCGGTAATGGCCAGAAAATCGCCTCGATTCACATCCAGATTGATGTGGCTCAAGATGGTGCGCCGCTCTCTGACAAACGACACATCTTTAACGCTTATCAATGTTTCAACGGCTGATTGCATCGGTCAAAATTGAGAGCTGACGCTCCCAGTCGGGTGTAAGCAGGTTAATAGTCAAGGTGTCAACGTTTAGCTCTGCAAGAACGTTGGCCGTTTGAGAGTTATCAAAATTGGATTGGAGCAAAAAAAGATTTGAGCCGGCACGCCGGGCTTGAGCAATGCGGTCGCGCATCTGCTTGACCGACATTTCTTTGTTTTCTGCTCCTATAGCAATTTGGTCCAAGCCATAATCATGGGCGAAATATGCTAATGAGGGATGCCAGATAATAAATGATTTATGATTGCCGGCATCAAGCTGCCGGGCAAGAGCAGCATCAAGCGAGTCGAGGCGGGCGTCAAGTTCGTGGAAACGCTGTTGATACAGTGGTGCGTTTACCGTGTCGGCGACCGATAATTCTTTGGCAACTGCAGCAGCTATAAGTCGCATGTTTTTTACCGAGGTCCATACGTGAGGGTCTGCTGCCGACGGGTTCTCATGTTTGTGACCCTCGCAGTACTCGTCGCCGTCATCGTCGTGGTGGTGATGGCTGTGGGTGCCGTAAAGACGCTCGACTCCGACCGAAGCATCAGCGACTCTTACATTTTTCAGGTTGGCTGATAATGATTGCTCGAAAGGAAATACATTGAGCATCAGAAACATATCAGCATCGGCGAGCGATTTATGGACGGCAACAGTCAATTCAAACGTTTCCGGATTAACATCGGCTTTGGCTATGGTAACGACATCAGCCTTATCCCCCGCTATCTCCTCTACTACGCTTGCTAATGGCGGGATGCTGACAGCTACCGTCAACTTATCTTCATCCTCCCCTGCATTATTGCCTTTAGAGCAGGCAGCGGGCATACTTATGCCTACCGCTGCAAGGGCTGATGCTACTATTATTTTGCAATACCTAAACATGACGGCAAAGTTACAAATTTTCCAACACATTAATAAATAAAAGCTGAAAAAAATATGCGCCGTCCTTCTAAACACCGTTCAGCAGCTAACAAAATTGGGGTAAGTGATAATTTTTTTACCTAAAAAACTTTGTTTTTATTAGAAAAGAAGTAAATTTGCATAAATATAAATTATAAACTGAAAGAGCCCTCCAGCCTTTCAAGCGAGAACACTGAAATTACATAATGCAATCTAATATATACCAAAATGTTACGCTTAAATCTCGACCAATTGGATTATAAAATCCTGACAAATCTCACAAAAAATGCTCGCAAACCTTTCCTGGAAATAGCTCGCGAAAGCAATGTTTCAGGAGCTGCTATTCATCAGCGCGTTGCCAAGTTGCAAAACATTGGTGTGGTTACCGGGTCAGAATTACTCGTAAACCCCGCACTTGTTGGTTTTGAAACTTGCGCTTTTATGGGCTTCTTCCTTAAAGACCCCGCAAGCTACAATGAAATCGTTGATAAACTTCGCGAAATTCCTGAAGTTGTGGAATGTTACTTCACAACCGGCGAATACGACATGCTCATCAAACTTTATGCGCGCAACAACGACCACCTGCTCCAGCTCATCCACGGCCCGCTGCAATCTCTCGGCTTGTCGCGCACCGAAACCCTCATCGTGTTCAGCGAAGTGTTCAACCGTCCGCTCCCCATCGAGGTTAACCACCCCATGTTTAAAAAATAACCAACCACTCCCCTCCAGTATATGATATATCGATTTAGAATAGTTTCTGACGAGGTTGATGATTTTAAACGTGAAATCATCATTGATTCCAACGCTACTTTCCTCGAGCTTCACGATGCTATCTGCGACGCTACCGGATTCGACAAAGCCCAGATGTCGTCATTCTTCCTCTGCGAAGACAACTGGGAGAAGTATCAGGAAATCACCTTGGAAGATATGGGCCAGGAAAGCGATTCTTCTGAAGACCTTTATCTGATGGCTGACTCTGTTATCGGCGATTCGCTCGACGACACCGACCAAAAATTGCTCTTCACCTTCGACTATCTGACTGACCGCTCTCTGTTCATGAAGCTTATCGACATCACTACGGGCAAAAACCTGCCCAAGCCCGAATGTGTTGTCAGCCAAGGAGAAGCTCCCTCTCAAAACGTTGACTTCGACGAGTTTGAAGCATCGCAAATCGTTTCCGACACGCTTACAGGACACTTCGACGACGATGATGAAATGTATGGCTCATCGGAATACAACGACGATGAAGTCGACTTCGACAATATGTCAATCGACCTCCCCGATTAATTGGCTGCACAACAGTTAACGCATAATATTCTGGCTGATAGCGAGCATTTTTATTGCCGGC
>CAMWUH010000248.1 GCA_947177325.1 uncultured Bacteroidales bacterium | reverse complement strand
AACCGAATTTATTTAATTTTTAACCCCGTCCATTTTTAGTGGACAGTAGTGATATTTTTTTACTAAATTATTTACTTCAAATTGCCAGAGATAATAATTTTGAGGGGCTCTTTTCTTACTGTCATCTGAAGTAATTGCATTATTGCCATCTGAATTATAGACTCTGACCGGTACGTTGATGACATATTCCTTATACTTTAAACCAATTGTTGACCATAATATCCCCTCAGGCATAAATTTGCCTACATCAGGTTTTACATTGTGCTTGAATTTCTTCATAATATCAGTTCTGTTAAACCCCATCATTTCTCCTCTAACCTTATATTTATGGCGTAAGTCTTGCGGCGAGGTTATAAGATATTGGCCTCCATTTATACTTTTCGGAAGTGGGGAGCCTATTATTTTTCCTGTGTTGGGGTCAATGCAACGGCCGGTTATACCCTTTAATTCTTTTTGTAGTTTTTCATCGAGAGTTGTCCACGTATCAAAAAATATGTTTAAACACTCGGGCAACAATTCATCATCACTGTCAATAGTGAGAAACATTTCCCCTTCAGCCACATCCGAAGCAAAATTCATTGCTACATGCTTGCCTTGATTTTCTTGATAGTAATATTTTATTGGAAACAGATTTTCGGCACAAAACTTTTCGACAAGGCTCCGAGTGTTGTCGCTTGAGCCATCATCAACAACTATCCATTCAAAATTAATCTCACTTCTTGTCGCTTTGCTAACCTTAACAATGGACTCATATAAACGATTCATTTCTCTTTCGCGATTATATGTAGCAGTAGCTATTGTAATCCACAGGTTAGAGGATTCTTTTGATTTGTTAGAACTTAATTGGGGGGGGGTAAATGATTGCTATTTTTCATATTAAAATTAAAATAATTTGATATTATTTTGCAAATATACGAAATTGGCTAGGAATTTCTTAGAAAAATTGTGATTATTTTTTAGGATAACCCTATAAATACTCATAAATACTCATAGTCGCCCGTCTCAGATTACCTTATTTGCTTATATGAAATAAAAATGTTACTTTTGTATTGAAAATAACAACAGTTACTTTCGGCTGACCATAGCTAAGGTAGTAAGCCCAAGATGTTTTATTAATTATGCCCGACAATTCCATTGTCTCTTCAGGCAATAAACGCATAGCCAAAAACACTCTTTTTCTTTACCTGCGCATGATACTTGTGCTGGGTATCTCATTATATACCTCGCGCGTAGTGCTGGCTATATTGGGCGTAACGGACTATGGTATCTACAATGTGGTGGCCGGCGTGGTGACAATGCTCGGCATGCTCAGCGGGTCAATGGCCAATGCCTCGGCGCGGTTCCTGACTTTTGAACTGGGACGTGACGGAGGCGATGTGGAGCACGTGTTTCGATGCAGCGTAACGGTCCATTACGTTCTCGCCCTGATTATCTTTGTGCTTGGCGAGTCGATTGGTGTTTGGTTTGTGATGAACAAGCTGGTTATTCCGCCTGACCGCCTTACGGCAGCCTTTTGGGTGTTTCAGTGCGCGATAGTGTCGGTAGTTATCCGCATCATTTCCACGCCCTACAACTCTCTGATTATAGCCTACGAGAAAATGGCTGCTTTTGCCTATATCTCGCTAATAGAAGTGGCGCTTCAGCTTGGGTTGGTGTTCAGCCTCAAGCTTATCAACGGCGACAAACTTATTTACTACGGCCTCTTCCTGGCGCTTACCCAAGTGGCAGTCAGAGTGATTTACAACATCTACTGCAAGCGAAAGCTCAAGGGCACCAACGGCCGATGGCTATGGCACCCGGCCACATCGAAGCAGATACTGAAGTTTGCGGGTTGGACAATGACCGGCTCCGTGGCTGTTGCCGGCTATACTCAGGGCATCAATGTGCTTCTCAACCTCTTTTTCGGCCCGGTTGCCAATGCCGCCCGCGGCTTCGCAACTCAGGTGGAAACAGGCGTTACGCAAATCAGCCAAAACCTGCAGATGGCGCTTCAGCCTGCAACAATCAAATCTTACGCTCAAAGCAATTTCGCCCACATGCACTCGCTGATGATTGCCAACGCCAAGTATTCATTTTATCTGGTTATGATGATAGTGGTGCCGGCGATGATTTCCACGCCCTATATTCTTAAACTATGGCTTAACGAAGTGCCTGACTATACTGTCGACTTCACCCGTCTGATGCTCTTGGGCACACTCTACGTTACGCTCAAAAACCACACCAACGTGGCCATCCACGCCACAGGCAATGTCAAGCGCTTCCAAATCATCGAAGGACTGCTGCTGATAACTACCATCCCCATTGCTTATTTCCTGCTAAAATATGCCGGACTGTCGGCCAACGGCGTCATTATCGTCTACCTTGTGGTGCAATTCGTGACGCAATTCGTGCGCGTCCATATCGTATACCCCATGGTCAACCTTCAGCGCCACGTCTATCTAACCAAGATATGTTTGCCCATAGTGTTGGTGCTCATCCCCGTGACCGCTTACACGCTATTGGGTATGAAATATTTCGAGGCCCACGCTTTCGGTGCGCTCGTAGTCAATGTGCTCCTGTCGATTGTGGTTTGCCTGGCAGCCGTAATAGCTCTCGGCATGACCCGCTCGGAGCGCCATCTAATCACCACGCGCCTCTCCCGCCTCCTCCACCGCCATAGCTAATTGTCTGCCATTTCACCTTAATCTATAATCAAATGCTTTTCAATTCATTTAAATTTTGGCTGATTTTTCCTTTGGTGTTTATCCTCTATTGGTTGATACCGAAGAAACAGGTGCGCTGGCGCAATCTCTACCTGATAGTGGTCAGCTACTATCTTTATATGAATTGGAAACCGGCCTTTGCGCTGGTGCTTCT
>CAMWUH010000247.1 GCA_947177325.1 uncultured Bacteroidales bacterium | reverse complement strand
AGAGCCGGTTAATAGTTCATATTACAACCTACACATAAATTATTATATAGTTATGGCAACATCATTAGCCGGAGCAGCTCCTCATGGCAATCTTCCGAAATTAAGTGATATCAGAGTGGCAATCGTAAAAGCCGAATGGAATGGTCACATCAACAATGCATTGACCGAGGGCGCATTAGAGGTGTTTAAGTCAGCCGGAGTGGCCCTGGACGATGTTGACGTATACGAAGTGCCCGGAGCAGTGGAATTGACCTTTGCAGCTTCACAGATTATTGAAGCGTCGCTCTATGACGCCGTGATAGTGTTTGGCACAGTCATTCGCGGTGGCACACCCCACTTCGACTACGTATGTCAGTCAGTAACACAAGGGATTACAGCGCTAAATGCCGACTGTGACACTCCGGTAATTTTCGGCGTTCTGACTGTCGATTGCGAGCAAGATGCACTCAACCGCGCCGGTGGCAAACTTGGCAACAAAGGCAGCGAGGCAGCCGAAGCAGCCATCAAGATGATTGCCTTCAAGCGCCGCGTCCTGGATTTGTAAAAGACCCTTAAAAAAGCCGATGTGTCATAACAACCCATCTGCGACATTGCAACCGAAATTCAGCTCAGTTCACACGCTTTAGAGGGTGTTGCAGAACTCCCTCCTGACTCTAAACATTCCCACTGGATTCATTTCAGCACTTTGCATCCAACTCGTCCTTACATACCAAAATAGGGTGTTTCAAAAATTGCTTTTGAAACACCCTATTTTGGTGACCCCGGTGGGGCTCGAACCCACGACCCATTGATTAAGAGTCAATTGCTCTACCAACTGAGCTACGGAGTCAATAAAAAAATGATTGCGATAACGGAGCTTAAGGAAAAGTCCATTGTCAAAAGACGGTGCAAAATTAAGGGTATTTTTCGGTTGGTGCAAGTTTTTGGAGCGTTTTTTTTAGTTGAGGATATTTTTTGGGTATTTTTACCCCGATTTATCATCAAAATTTCGTAACTTAGCAGTTCACTTTTTAAACGCAATAAAGTTATGATTGATGATAGATTGCTGCGAGTTGGTATTACTCAAGGCGACACTAACGGCATTGGAGCCGAAATAATATTGAAAATGCTTGCCGATGAGCGATTGCTGGAGCTTTGCACTCCGGTGGTGTTTGGCTCGATGAAGGCGCTGAATTTCTACCGCGACAGGATGGATGCCGAGGTTTGCAAGCTGACTAAGGTGGCCAAGGCCGATGCCGATATTGCAGCGGGAACTGTGGCGGTGGTCGATGCATGCGACCAGAAACTAGAGATTGTTCCCGGCCAAGCTACCGACGCCAGTGGCAAGGCAGCGTTTGATTCGCTGAAGGCTGCTGTCGAGGCGTTGAAAGCGGGCGAGATTGACGTGCTGCTAACCGCTCCGATCGATAAGCATGCTATTCACAGCGAGGAGTTTAACTTTCCGGGGCACACTGAATTTTTGCAGGAAGCCGATGGTGCTGACGGGTCATTGATGATATTGTTCAGCGATCGTATTCGCGTAGCACTGGTTACGACTCACACTCCGGTCAGCCGCATAGCCGAAGCGCTGACAACGGAGCTTATTGTAGAAAAGTTGCGAATGTTTAATGCTTCGTTGAAGCGCGATTTCGGCATTGTGAAACCTCGGATAGCAGTGTTGGCGCTCAACCCGCATGCCGGCGATGGCGGTCTGATGGGCAGTGAGGAGCAAACCATTATTGCTCCGGCCATTGCGACTGCACAGGCTGAGAAAATCAGCTGTTTCGGGCCCTATTCGGCCGACGGATTTTTCGGTGCCGGGCAGTGGCAGCATTTTGATGGCGTGTTGGCTATGTATCACGACCAAGGGCTTGCACCGTTCAAGGCACTGGCAATGGACGCCGGAGTGAACTTCACGGCAGGATTGAGCTTTGTACGCACCTCGCCCGACCATGGCACCGGAGCCGACATTGCCGGACAGGGAGTCGCTTCGGAGGAATCGCTTCGCCGTGCGCTTTATGCCGCTATCGACATATTCCGCAACCGCGAGCGCTATGACGAAGCCACCGCCAACCCACTGCGCAAGCATTATCACGACCGTGCTAAAGGCGACCCAACTGTTGAATAACATCACCCCTACCGATTCTAAGTTAATAGAAACGCCATCTGCTCATCGAAAACATTGTATAATGAACCCTGAAGATTTTCAAATATCCAGTCCCGACGAACTTCGCGACCGATTGGTCTACCTGGTTGACACGCTCTCAGGCTCAATGAGCCGAGCCGAGTTAGCTCGTCGCATCGGTATGGACCCCTCAAATCTATCAAAGCATTTGACAGGGAAGTTGCCCGTTTCGCGAGCGTTGCTCAATCGATTTATCGTAGAGATGGGAGTGTCACGTCGATGGCTGCTCAACGGCCATGGGTTGCCATTTGAGAAGCCTGAAGCCGTGGTCGCTTTTGAGGCTGATGGGGTGAAGGAAACCCCGAGAGGGCTTCCGGTTTACGATATCGACGTTACGGCCGGATGCAAGCCGCTGGAACGCCTGCTGACGGCCGACCGTATTACAGGCTACGTTGACTTGCCGCGGTTAAACCCTGATTGCGTGTTGGTCAGAGTCAATGGCGACTCGATGGAGCCGGCCGTGATTGATGGCGGATTCATTGCGATACGTCCCGTCAGATCCGGATCTACAATTTTCTGGGGGCAGATGTATGTGGTAGTTATGGAAGATTACCGCATGGTCAAATATCTTCGCCGCCACCCGGAGGATGCCAATATGGTGGTGCTTCACAGCGCTAACCCTAACTACGACGATATTGACATTAACCGCAGCGAAATTCAATCGCTCTTTCTGGTTGAAGGAGTTATCAACTTCCGCAACCTTTGTTAGCCGCTCAGTCCATAAATGTTGTTGACATAATAAAATTATAAACTAATATAGCTAATAACAGCTCACTGACATGAAAGAATTCAAACGCACCCTGATAACCACTGCTC
>CAMWUH010000246.1 GCA_947177325.1 uncultured Bacteroidales bacterium | reverse complement strand
CCCCCTTCACCTATCCCGGCCCCAATCCACAATCAATCGAGGCCTCACTACTGATGATGGCCGACGTGGTCGAAGCTGCCTCGCGCTCGCTCCCCGACCACTCCATAGAGTCAATCACCGAACTCGTCAACCGTTTGATAGACAAGCAGGTGGCCGACGGAATGCACAAAGATTCGCCCCTTTCGTTCCGCGACATCACCACCATCAAACAAGCATTCATCGATAGGCTGCGCACTATGTATCACGTCCGTATCGCCTATCCCAAAGAGGTTACCTCCACCACCGAAGCAGCCCAAAAGCAGTAAACCCAATCTAAGATAGAGTCACGGCTGAATTTTGGCAAAATGACAAGCAAACTAAATTTTTCATCAGGTTTACTTGCATTTTGCCATTATTTTTGTTAATTTCGTTGCAAATTTAGCCGTTTCCTCAAAATGGCTTTATCTTCAACTCTTACCATCTTTAACTTTTTCAAGCTCACTACATGGAAAAAATCGATAATCTCGATAAAAAAATTCTGAAAATTGTCATGAACAACGCCCGCATCCCCTCAAAAGATGTGGCCGTTGAATGTGGCGTCAGTCGCGCCGCCATCCACCAGCGCATTCAACGAATGATTGAACTCGGCGTCATCACCGGCTCCGGCTACACCGTTAACAACAAAGACCTGGGCTACCACAACTGCACTTACATCGGCATCAATCTGGAGCGTGGCGCTATGTACCGCGACACTATTCCCGAGCTTGAAAAAATACCTGAAGTAGTCGAGTGCCACTTTACTACCGGCCCTTACACTATGCTTGTGAAAGTGTTTGCCCGCGATAATGAGCACCTGATGGACGTGCTCAACAACAAAATTCAAAACATCCACGGCGTTACCGGCACAGAAACCCTCATCTCGCTCGACCACTCTATCGACCGCCGCATCCCCATCAACGTAGAAGACTAACTTGGGCTCACACGCCGCTCTAACGCTTCAACCATGTCAATCAACGAAATACGCAGTCAATTCCCCATCCTCGACCGCAGTGTCAACGGCCGACCGCTCGTTTATCTCGACAACACGGCTACGTCGCAAACTCCGCGCCGGGTGGTTGAGGCAATCGACGATATGTATTTCGCCCACAAAGCCAATGTTCACCGGGGCGTCTTTGCCCTCTCGCAGGAGGCCACTGACCTGCAGGAAGCCTCGCGAGAGCATGTTCGTAAATTCCTGAATGCGCGCTCCACGGCTGAAATCATCTTCACCCGAGGCACCACCGAAGCTCTCAACCTGGTGGCCTCATCATTTGGCGGCTCTACCCTTCGCGATGGCGATGAAATTATCCTGACCGTCATGGAGCACCACGCCAACATTGTGCCATGGCAGCTGCTCCAATCTCGCATCAATTTCAAAATCAAGGTAGTAACCATCAATGAACGTGGTGAGCTCGACCTCGACCAATATCGCTCGCTCTTTACCGACCGCACTCGCCTCGTTTCGGTTACCCACGTCAGCAACGTTCTCGGCACTGTCAACCCTATCAGAGAAATAGTCGACATTGCCCATAGCCGCGGCGTCAGAGTGGTAGTCGACGGCGCTCAGGCCGTGCCCCATTTAGCGGTTGACGTGCAGGCGCTTGATGCCGATTTCTACGCCTTTTCTTCACATAAAATGTATGGCCCGACAGGCATCGGTGTGCTATACGGCAAAGAGCAACTCCTGGAGAATATGCCCCCCTATCAGGGAGGTGGCGAAATGATTGGCAAAGTAACGTTTGAGAAAACCACCTTTGCCGAGCTCCCGTTTAAATTTGAAGCCGGTACGCCCGACTTCGTCGGCATTGCAGCGCTCGCTCAGGCGCTCGATTTCATTGCCGACACTTCCTATGAACTTATAGCATCGCACGAGCACGAATTACTGCAGTACACCACAGCCCGGATGCTGGAAATTCCCGGCATGAGAATCTACGGCACAGCCCCCGATAAAGCCGCCGTTATATCATTTCTCGTCGACGGATGCCACCACTACGATGTCGGTATGCTCCTCGATCAGCTCGGGGTCGCCGTCCGCACCGGTCACCACTGCGCCGAGCCGCTGATGAATTATCTTGGAATTGAAGGCACCGTCAGAGCCTCATTTGCCGTTTACAACACGCTCGCAGAGGCCGACGCCTTCATCGCCGCCCTCAATCGAGTAGTAGCCATGCTTCGCTAATCTCGGAGATCGGGCGGGAGGAGTATCTGACCGGTATAGCAAGTCTAAGTAATTGTCTGAATTATCGTATTTGTCTGAATTATCGTAATTGCCTGAATGGTCTGAACATTCCGTATTATCCTAATTTAATGGTTTAGCACGGCTGGAAACCGTTAATCACTGTTAATAATTCGCTATATATTGGCTAAAAAACGAACAATTAGTTAAACTGTGTTAAATGCAACAATTTTCTTGCTTGAAAATTATGTTGCATAACATAAAATGCTTACCTTTGCATCAGTTTTTCATGGTATTAGATTTAAGGTAAGAAGATTATTCGTCGCGACGACGAGTAATTTTTTTTGTTTTTACACTCTACTAATACTTAGACCCGGTTTATAGGAAATAACACACTGCATTTATAAACTTTTATATCTGGTAGAGTTAATTGGGGTCAGTCGCAAAACCCGGTTGAAATATTAAAAAGCAGAGTAAAGAATTTGCCTACACATTGAGCTGCGCAGCAGCGACGTTTATGTCAAACTTCGGGTGTAGCCCGAAGATAGCAAGTCTAACCAAGCGTTGAGTCCACGCTGAAAGTGTGGACGATGTTTTTCCGTCACATTGGCAATATTCCGCTCACCAACCCTATCCCCCTATCCGCTCTCTCCCCCTATTCGGCCTATTAGGCTTATTGGGCTTATTGGCCCTATTAGTCTTATTAGCCTTATTAGGCTTATCCCCAGCCCTGATTCCTCTTCCTTATAGGCTCGTGGCTCAAAGGCGATTAGAGCTGCGCAGCAGCGATGTTTATG
>CAMWUH010000245.1 GCA_947177325.1 uncultured Bacteroidales bacterium | reverse complement strand
GACTACTACATCGTCAGCCGCACCCGCTACACCAACGGCACATCGTCGACCGACGATTTATTGGCCGAAGGGACCTCACTCGAGATGACTGGTTTTGACCTCTCCGACTCAGAGAGCTACAACGTTCGCTCAGTGGCTTTAGGCTATGAATCGCCCCGCTCAGAGGAGATTTTCGTTAAGCACACAGGCATAGAATCGGTTGACTGCGATGCTGAAATACCCTGCGGATGGGCCAACTACCCCGGCGGCGTCAGAATTATGACTGCGTCGACGCTCCGGTCAGTCATGGTCTATGACCTCAGCGGCCGATTGAAAATGACAATTCCCTCGGTGGCCAACAACGACATTATTCCCCTCCCCTACGGCGTATACTTCATCACCGCTCCCGGCCTTACCACTCCGATGCGCGTAATCGTCGAGCCCTAAATAATTATGGAGAAGAAAACCATCTGGGACCTCAACCGCCCCGACATTGAGCAATATCGCCATTCGGCGAAGGCCCCCGTGGCGGTGGTGCTCGACAACGTAAGGTCGCTCAACAACATTGGCTCCATATTCCGCACCTGCGACGGCTTGGGTGTGGCCGAGCTGCTTCTTTGCGGCATCACCGCTACTCCACCATCGCCCGAAATACACAAAACGGCCCTCGGGGCTGAGGACTCCGTGGAGTGGCGCTACTTCCCATCGGCTATTGAAGCCGTTGACTATCTTCACGAAAAGGGGTATCGCGTGATGGCTCTTGAACAGGTCAAAGGAAGCCTATCGCTGCCCGACTATCATCCCACCCCCGGCGAGCTGACCGCTATTGTGGCCGGCAACGAAGTTGACGGCGTTGACCAGCAAGTGGTTGACGCCTGCGATGGCGCGCTTGAGATACCGCAGTTCGGCACCAAGCACTCGCTTAACGTGGCCGTCTCAACAGCCCTTGCCATCTATCAGCTGACCCTGCTGAGGTGAGTTGTCATCGCTATTTCTATTTTTACTGTAAGGATAGAGTACTTCCCGGAATAGATTTAATCACTGCTATTCCTATTATATATACTCTCAAAGGTTTGTTAACATTTTTTGGTAGTTTTTTTGCAAAAAACATCTAAACTTTTCTAATATTCAAGCGTCAATAATTGTGACGGCTATGCAGACGGTCGTCATCCACCCCTCTCAACGAGGAGGCAATCTCCAACAAAAATGTCTGTTAATCCACCCCTCCAACTACTAACAGCACCTTCTTTCCAATGGGTATTAAATCATTCATTATCAAACCAATGGTCTTGGCGACTATTGTTTTGACATCAGCTTTTACGGCCGGAGCCTACACCATCAACGGCACACTGGCCGACGTCAACGGCGAGTCGCTCCCCGATGCTACCATTCGCCTGCTCCAAGCTAAAGACTCGGCTTTCGTCAAAGGCACCATAGCCGATATCGATGGCAATTTCGCTCTCACCGGTGTCAAAAACGGCAAATATATCGTTGAAGCATCTTACATAGGCTTCAATACCGAAAAAATCAACACCACAGTTAAATCGGCCGATGTCAATCTTGGCAAAATCACCCTTCAGGAATATGCCCATGAGCTCGGCGAAGCCACTGTTACGGCCGTAAAAACTCCCGTAAAGGTGATGCAGGATACAATTGAGTACAACGCCGACTCCTATAAAACCCAAGCCAACGCCGTGGTTGAGGATCTGCTCAAGCGTCTGCCCGGTGTTGACGTCGACTCCGACGGCAAAATCACGGCCAACGGCAAAGAGGTTACAAAAATTCTTATCGACGGCAAGGAATTTTTCAGCGACGACCCAAAAGTCGCTTCAAAAAACCTGCCTGTCAATATGGTTGATAAGCTCCAGGTTGTTGACCGCAAGAGCGAACTGGCCCGACTGACCGGCGTTGACGACGGCGAAGATGAAACCGTCATCAATCTAACCGTGAAGCGCGGCATGCAGGATGGATGGTTTGGCACAGTTGAGGCGGGCTACGGCACCGACTCCCGCTATAAAGGCACCTTCAATGTCAACCGCTTCTGGAACGGCAATCAGCTGACCTTTATCGGCAACGCCAACAACACCAACGAGCTCGGCTTCACCGACGGCAACGGCCAGCGATTCCGTCGATTCGGAGGTGACCAAGGCATTAACAACGCCCAAAATTTTGGCGTCAACTTCAACATAGGCAATGAGGAAATATTCCGCGTAGGAGGCGATGTGATGTATAGCCACACCGACCGCAAATCCATTACGCGCCGCTTGCGTCAATATCTGCTTCAGGAAAATTCCTACGACGAAAGCTCCAATTCTGATGCCCGCGACCGCGGCAACAACGTGCGCGCCGACTTCCATATTCAGTGGAAACCCGACTCATTCAATACCCTCGACTTCCGCCCTAACTTCTCGTTTAACCAAAACCACTCTACGAGCAACTCATTCTCCGTGGCTACCGGCCGAACCCTTTCGCTAAACCAAGCCGATGACAAAGGCACATCTTACGAAGCCGGAGGCCGGCTCATTTTCAACCATAACTTTGCCTCGCATCGTGGCCGCTCTTTCTCAGTGCATGTCAACTATCGCATGAGCAACGTGAAAGAAAACGGCAACTCATTTGTTTACAACCTCTTCCACCTGCTCGACGACGAAGTGGATGTCTACGACCAATGGACCGACAACCACACCTGGAGCAACCGCGTCAATGGTCGTCTGACCTGGACCGAGCCATTAGGAAACGTAGCCAACGGCAACTTCCTCACCGTAGGCTACGGAATCAACACCCGATGGAACAACGCCGACAAGCTCACCTACGACCGCCCCGTCACTCCCACCGGCGACTTCATCGACCATTGGCTTAACGGCACTCTGTACCGGGTGCCCGAATATTCTATCGACACAGAAAACCCGATTCTCAACCCCGACCTATCCAACCGATTCCGCAACACGACGTTCAAACAAGATATGCGAGTGGGCTACAAAAAGGTCCACTCAGCCTACACGATCGATGCAGG
>CAMWUH010000244.1 GCA_947177325.1 uncultured Bacteroidales bacterium | reverse complement strand
CCGAGCAGAGAGTCGTCGGAGTCGGCTGTAGGGGCGGTGGCGTAGCGGTAGAATTGCAGGGCGGTCATCATGATTGCAAGTCCTACCAGATTGGCCAGGGCGTAGCCCGCGAGCTGCTTGACGGAGATATTGCGTCGGAGCAGTCGGCGAAGCAAGTGGGTTTTGGTGAGGGCTTTCATGATGATAAAAATTTTTTCTTCGGAGAGTGGGAATGGGTTAGAGGGTAAGGGTGGTAACGTCGTCGAGCAGCAGGTGGTTGCCGACGGAGGTGGTGACGATGGCAGCCTGTTGAGCGTCGGCAGCCTCGGCCACCATTCGGGCAACCAAGCGGTTATTTCGCTCGTCGAGGTGACTGACAGGCTCATCGAGCAGCAGGAAGTCGAAGGGCTGACAGAGGGCGCGGATAATGGCCACGCGCTGCCGTTGACCCACTGACATGCGGCCGGCGGGATAGTCGGCGCGGTTGTCAATTTCGAGTTGCTCAAGCATTTGGTTGATTTGCTGCGCTGAGAGGAAATCGGTCAGGCGATTTTTTATCATGATGTTTTCCATCGCCGTCAGCTCAGAAAAGAGGCCGAGCTCCTGTGGGAGATAGGCGAGGGAGCGGGTTCGGAGTCGCGACCAGTCGCTGAGCGAATAGCCGGCGACATCAGTGCCGTTGAAACGGATAGTGCCAAGATAGTCGCGCCGGCTGCCGTAAATAAAGCTGCAGAGCGATGATTTGCCGGTGCCCGACTCGGCGTAGACGCGGTAGCGCCTGCCCCTGACGAGCTCGATATCTTTAAGCCACACGCCCGAGTGGCTGACGGGGGCAGTGTGCTGCATTCCGTCAAACACTCGGGGCAAGAGCTCAGAGAGGGTTATTTTATCGATTTTCCGTGTTATACTCATTGGCGGGTAATCGGTAATTATCAGAGGAGTTGGAGATTGCAGAGCGTCGATTAGTCGACGTTGAAAGCGGCATCGTCGTCGTAGCCGCCGAATGACTCATCTAAGGCGGGGGCCAAGCCGGCCGACTCCATTTGCTCCACAGCTTCAAGAATTTGAGCTTGAACCTGGGGGTTTTCGAGCACTTCGAGCATAACGGCGATGAAACCTTTGTCAGTGTTGGTTACAGTAGCGTTGAGCTTAACGGCGTCAGTTTCGAGCCAGAGGGCGCCTTTCGAGCCGAATTCAAAGCCGAAGGGGTTGTTGCCCGGCTCAGCGTAAGAGGCTATGACTGCACGTTTGCCTTCAACGAGTGGTGCAAATTCGTTTTGAGACCCGGCACTGATAGGTTGGGTTGACACGATTGCGTAGCTGTCGGCCGACCCGAAGTAAAATTTTTGGTCGTCGACTGTGAAAGTGTTGCCGTCAACTTTGCCAAGTTGGGCGGCCAATTGGCTGATGCCGTCGATAACGTTGGGGAGAGCGGCTTGAGTGTAGCGGGCCATGAGCATCAGGTCGAGACCTTTGAGGTCGAGCTCTTCGTTGCGGAGTTTTTTGGTAAATTCAATAGCGTCGAATTGGTCGTTAGTGCCGATTGCGAAGGCAATTGTGCCGTCGAGACCGTTGATGGCGTCGGCCATCGGACCCATCTGATTGGCTAACATGGTAAGAGCCATTTTGATATTGGGATCAGTGATTTGGCCGAGAGCCATAACTGATTGAGTGTTGGCGGGGAGATAGCGGAGGAAATCGGTTGAGACAACGTCAATTGCTGAACCGAAATCAACGCGCTTGCCGTCGACATTCATCATGATAAACTCGCCGGTGAGCGACTGGTTCTCAACATCGAAGTTAAGGCAGACCCAGCTGTCGGCATAGTTGGCGGGGAGTTTGCCGGTGCCGTTAACCACCATTGCAATTGCTTTGCCTTGGTGGAGATAGTCGTTGACAGCTCCCATCGACTCAAAGCTTTCTTTCTTGGCGGCTTTGATGCCTTCGGTTATGTCGGCAAGCGATGAAGCTACGTAGAGAGTGTTATCTTTGACAGCGAATGTTACGCCATTGGCTTTGTAAACATCAAAGCCACTCTCTTTTTCTGACCGGCCGAGAACAGAGTTGAGTTTTTCAATGGCAGCCTCGCGGTCGCGGAGGTTGACGATGCCCACGAAGCCCTCGTTCATATTGGCCGAGCGGGTGTAAATAACCATGTCGTTGAGTTCAAACGGAGCAACAAACGAGGACATCATATTTGTCATAGCTTTTACTTGGGCATCAGCTTCGAGGTCGGCGGGGAGAGTAATGTTGCCTTTGTCGTCGACAGAAGCGCCGGCGTTTTCGATAACGCGGTTGAGGTTGAGGGTGACGACCATAGTGGCGTCGGCAGGCACTTGGTTAGATGATTTGCTGCCGCATGATTGCATCACGAAGCCGAGCACCATAGCCAGGGAAGCGATAATCAGTGATGAGTGAAAAAATTTTTTCATGATTAAACTGAATTTGGATTGAGAGATAAATATTAAGTAACTGTTTAAAAGAAACGATATTATTTCCAAAGTAACTACTTAACAAATTCTTTTATACTCTCTCCGGTTGTAAATTGGTTAAAATCAAAAATTTCATCAGTCATTTAGCTCGCTTCATCGCGTAAGCGCTTTCGTAGAAAGAAATTCCATCTTCAATTTTTGATTTTCCCTCAATTTCCATCTCGCAGATAGTATAAATTAATTTTTAACAGTTACTTATAAAAGTGGGTTTGTTAAAAACAATCGCAGGGTTGCGCGGCGGTGCAGCCACCTCTGTAAATGATTGAAAATAAGGGTTGAACAATTGCGGCAGCTCCAGGAAGAAAACCTGCGTTTCGCCGACTGAGGCATTGCTCGGCGCCCAACATTCAAATTTAGCAATTTCCCGGCAATTATGGCGCTTTTAACCCACGTCGCCCCCTATTTTTTAACTTTTTTTGGATAATCGGGTCTAAGAATCAGAGAAGTCAGGGTTGAAAGCAGAAAGATGCCTATGGCTGACTATATCGGGTGGGCGAAAGGGGAGCGATTTAGGGAATGGCGTGGAAGAGGGT
>CAMWUH010000243.1 GCA_947177325.1 uncultured Bacteroidales bacterium | reverse complement strand
TTTTTATTAAATAATGTGTAAAAATTTGGTGGCGTAGCAGATTTTCTCTAACTTCGCAGCGTTAAAGTAGCAGTTGAAAAAATACAACGATGTTACCGGCAGAGTTACTTTATTGATAAAAACTGACGCAACTATGATAAAAAATCTTGTTATTGTGGAATCACCGGCCAAGGCAAAGACCATTGAGAAATTTCTCGGACCGGATTATAAGGTCATGTCAAGCTACGGCCACATTCGCGATTTGAAAAAGAAGAGTTTTTCAATCGACGTGGATAATAATTTCGAGCCGATCTATGAGATATCGCCCGAGAAAATGCCTCTGGTCAAGGAGCTGAAGGCGGCTGCCAAAGGAGCGGAAACCGTGTGGCTCGCATCTGATGAGGACCGCGAGGGGGAAGCCATCTCCTGGCACCTTTTTGAAGTGCTCGGCCTCGACCCGGCCCGAACCAAGCGCATAGTTTTCCATGAAATTACGAAAAACGCTATACTCCACGCAATTGAAAATCCGCGCGACATCGATATCAATCTCGTCGATGCCCAACAGGCGCGCCGTGTTCTCGACCGCATAGTCGGCTTTGAGCTCTCGCCGATTTTGTGGAAAAAAATCAAGCCGGCGTTGTCGGCAGGGCGTGTGCAATCAGTAGCCGTCAGGTTGATTGTGGAGCGTGAAAACGAAATCAGGAATTTCAAAGCCGAGCCGTATTATCGCCTGACCGCAAGATTTGTCACAGCCGACGGACATCAGCTCTCCACCGAGCTGTCGCATCGCCTCCCCGATGCCAAGCAGGCGCGTAAGCTGCTCGACGATTGCAACAAAGCCACTTTTGCCGTTAGCGACGTTAACGTAAAGCCGCTGAAAAAGTCGCCCGCACCCCCTTTCACCACTTCAACACTGCAGCAGGAAGCGGGCCGCAAGTTGGGCTTCACGGTGTCGCAAACCATGATGGTGGCCCAGCGACTGTATGAGTCGGGCTACATCACCTATATGCGTACAGACTCGGTAAACCTCTCGACCCTGGCCATTTCAACTATCTCGGCCCAAATCAAAGAGGAGTTTGGCGAAGAATATCTGAAGGTGCGCCAATACCACACCTCGTCGAAAGGCGCTCAAGAGGCCCACGAAGCGATTCGCCCCACCTACATCGACCGCGTCAACATTGAAGGCACCGCACAGGAAAAACGCCTCTATACACTCATACGCAAGCGCACCATCGCCTCGCAAATGGCTGATGCCCAACTCGAAAAAACTACTATCGACATTGAGCCGTCGACACGTAAAGATGCCGTTTTTGTGGCTTCAGGCGAAACAGTCACATTTGAGGGCTTCCTGAAAGTGTATCTCGAAAGCCGCGATGACGAAGCCGACGACGCAACATTGCAATCGCTTCTGCCCAAAATCAACCCCGGCGAGCAGGTGAGTCTCGAAGAAATGACCGCTACCGAGCGCCACACACAGCAACCACCGCGCTACACCGAGGCCTCCCTGGTTAAGAAAATGGAAGAATTGGGAATAGGTCGCCCCTCAACCTATGCCCCTACAATCTCTACCATCCAGCAACGCGAATATGTGGAGAAAGGCGACAAACCGGGCGTTGAGCGCACTTATCAGTCAATGACGCTGCACGACGGCAAAGTGACCGAGCGCACACTGACCGAAACTGTAGGCTCAGAGAAAGGTAAAATCATTCCTACCGACATCGGTATGATTGTCAACGAGTTCCTTACTGAATATTTCCCCGATATCCTCGACTATAACTTTACGGCGCGCGTAGAGCAGAAATTTGACGAGATAGCCGAGGGCCGATTGCCTTGGAGCAATGAGATAGCCGAATTTTACAGCCGCTTCCATCCGGCCGTCGACGCCGCGTCGACGATGCGACTGGAGCACAAGGTGGGCGAGCGCGAGCTGGGCACCGATCCCGCCACGGGTGAAGCAGTGTCGGTCAAGATAGGCCGGTTCGGCCCCATTGTGCAGATAGGCGATGGCGAAGGCGACAAGAAGCCCCGCTTTGCTTCGTTAGGTAAAAATCAATCAGTCAGCACTATAACTCTCGATGAAGCGTTGGCCCTCTTTGAATATCCCAAAACTCTGGGCGACTACGAAGATAAAGAGGTTAGTGTGGCAGTTGGTCGGTTCGGACCCTACGTTAAGCACGCCGGTAAATTCGTCAGCATACCCAAGGATATCGAGATTGGCGAAGTTACGCTCGACAAAGCCATTGAACTCATCAACGACAAGCGCAAAGCCGAAAGCGAGCGCATCATCAAAACATTTGAAGAAAACCCCGCTATGCAACTGCTTAACGGGCGCTACGGTCCTTATCTATGCGTTGACAAAAACAACTACAAGCTCCCCAAATCGGTCAGCAACCCCGCAGAGCTGACCTATAAGGAATGTTGCGAAATAGTGGAGCAAGCCGCCTCAGCGCCGGCCAAACGCCCCCGATCGCGCAAGAAATAACCGGCAGTTTTTTTGTAACCCGAACCAACCTCTATGTCGAAACACTTTGAGAAATGCTTTGAATGTGGCAAGACCTATTCAAAGAAATATGAACAATGCCCCGAATGTGGAGCACCGAAAGCCTCGGAAGTGGCACAACCCGCTCCCGAAGCAACCCCATTTATCGGAGGTCAGCCTGCCGTTAACCCGATAGTTGGAGCAAATGTAGGCGGAATGAACATTGGCGGCCAACCTTTCGGCGGTCAGCCGCAAGCGCCGCAATATAGTCAGCCGGCTGCTCAGCAGTATAGTGCTCCGCAAGCGCCGCAGTATAGTGTGCCTCAGCCTCCGCAATATAACCAACCGACGTCGCCGCAATATGGCCGCCCCGTTGGTCAGCAGCCACCGGTAGTGCCTCCGCCCGTTCCTCCGGTGCCACCAACACCCCCTACACCGCCGGCACCCGTCCGCGCGGTAGTCCCCCCTGTTCCGCCGCACCGCCCCGCTCCCTCGGCGCCCCGTTGCTGCCCCCACTGCGGCACGCCGGTGCGCGGGGGAAAATTT
>CAMWUH010000242.1 GCA_947177325.1 uncultured Bacteroidales bacterium | reverse complement strand
CTCCGAAAAATTTTCAGGGGCGGCTTGCGGTTTTTAGAAAGATTATTGCTATTTTTGTTGTTGATTGCAAGGAGTGTGTGGATGTCATTTCCCTGCAGTCGTAAAATCATCAGTAAATCAACAAATTAACAATATCATCTTTTTTGTAATGAAAACCAAATCACTTCTGGCTTTGCCTATTATCGCCATTGCGATAACCGGCTGTAGCAAAAAACTTAACAATTTTCAGGCCGATTACTTCAACGTCAATCCCAATCCGCTCGAAGTGGTGGGTCAGCGTGTGCCTGCAACTATCACCGCACACATCCCGGCCAAGTTCTTCCTCAAAAATGCCGAAGTGACTGTCACTCCTTATTTGGTTTACGAAGGTGGCGAAACTGCTGCTCAATCTTATAAATTCCAAGGCGAAAAAGTGCGCGGCAACGCTACGGTTGTGGCCTACGACCATGGCACCACGCTGACAATCCCCGCCGTCTACAACTATCAGCCCGAAATGATTCAATCAGAGCTTGAATTGGGCTTCCAGGTTACTCAAGGCAACAACCAGTATGTGTTGCCCCGCGTGAAAGTGGCCGACGGCGTTATCGCTACCGCCGCTATCGCATCGGCCGAAACCGTTAAAGGCGCTTTGGCCCCCGACCGTTTCCAGCGCATCATCAATGAGAAATATGCCGCCGACATCCGATTCCTCATCAATCAGAGCAATCTGCGCCAGTCAGAGCTGAACTCTAATGAAGTTGTTGCCCTCAACCAAACTATCGCAGAGGCCAATGCCGCACCCGACCGCCAAATCGAGGAAATCAATATTTCATCTTACGCTTCACCCGACGGCAAACGCGACTTCAACGAGCGCCTGGCCGAAAACCGCGAACAAGCTACCTCGGCCTATCTCAAAAATCAGCTGGCCAAAGACCGCGTCACCGAGTTCGGCGAATTGACCGCTCAATTCACAGCTGAAGACTGGGAAGGCTTCCAACGCCTCGTGGCTGCCAGCAACATCCAGGATAAAGAACTCATTCTCAACGTGCTCTCACGCTTCAAAGACCCCGAAGAGCGCGAGCAGCAGATTCGCAATCTCTCAAGCATCTTCGACCAATTGGCCGATGAAATCCTTCCCCAACTCCGCTACTCACGCATCACCGCTTCAATCAATGTTATCGGCAAGAGCGATGAAGAGATTGAGCAACTCTATGTCAGCAACCCCAATGCGCTCTCTGTCGACGAGCTCCTTTATTGCGCCACTTTAACCTCTGACCCCGCCAAGCGTCTCGACATCTACAAAACTACAGCTAAAATCTACCCCAACGACTATCGCGCCATCAACGATATGGGTATCATGCAATATGCTTTGGGCGACTATGCCGGCGCAAAATCAAGCTTCAACTCTGCTGCCAAATTAGCTCCTCAGGCTGCCGAGCCTCAAATGAACCTCGGCCTCGTTGCAATGAAAGACGGCGACTTCCGCGCAGCCAACCAAAAATTCGGCAACGCTGCCGGCCTCGAAGAGCTTAACGACGCTCTCGGCACCTACTATCTGCTCACAGGCGACAATACCTCTGCCGTAAAAGCCTTCGGATCAGCCAAATCTAACAATGCCGCTCTCGCCCAAATCCTCGCCAAGGACTACAGCAAAGCCAAGTCAACTCTCGGCGGCATCAACAACCCCGACGCAACCACCTACTATCTGCTTGCCATTCTCGGCGCCCGCACTAACAACGAAAACATGGTAACCACCAACCTTCGTCAAGCCGTGCGCCTCGATCCTCAGCTCGCCAAACGTGCCCGCAAAGACATCGAGTTCAAAAACTTCAACCTCAACTCCATCATCTGATCATCCCACTGATAACCCAAAGTAGTTAAACAGTTACCATATCTTTATCATGAAACGCTCAATATCATTATTGCTCGTTGCGCTGGCTTGCCTATTGGCATGGCCAAGCGCTTCTGCTCAAAACAATGCCCCCGTCAAGGCTAAGAAACAATATTTGGTCTATGGCGTGGCATTCTATAACCTCGAAAACCTTTTCGACACCATCAACAACAACGGCACCTACGACCTCGAATTTTCACCCAACGGCTCCCGCAAATGGAACGGTCAGCGCTATTGGCTGAAAATCAACAATCTGGCACGTGCCATCACTAATATGACCACCGCCACCACACAGAATGGTCCGGCCGTTATCGGTGTGTCGGAAATCGAAAACAAATCAGTGCTCGACGACCTGGTTAAAGCCGTTGACGACCGCCTGCGCGCAGAAGGCCGCAAGCCGTGGAATCTCCAAGTGGTTCACCACGACTCCCCCGACCGTCGCGGCGTTGACGTGTCGTGCCTCTACAACCCCGAGCAATTCAAATTTCTCAACGTCAGCAACACCACGCTCAAGATTGAATCGAACCCGACGCTCCGCACCCGCGACCAGATGTGCGTCACAGGCATCATTGCCGGCGATACCGTTTCGGTTATCGTCAACCACTGGCCCTCACGCCTCGGCGGCCAGGAGCAATCAAGCTATCTCCGCGAAGCTGCCGGTGCCCTGTCAAAACATATCGCCGACTCTCTGTGGACTCTCCGCCCCAATCAGGGCGTAATCGTCATGGGCGACCTTAACGACGACCCCCACGACCGCTCTTGCGCGGAAGCCCTCGGCGCTAAGCGCGATGCCGACCAAGTTGGCCGCCATCAATTCTACAACCCCTGGTGGCGTATTCTCGACCGCGGTATCGGCACTCTCGCCTACAAAGGCGGCTGGAACCTCTTCGACCAAATCATCGTTTCAGGAACTCTGCTGCAACACAACGGCGCTCCCCTCTATTTCCGCTCGGCCAAAGTCAACAACTTCGACTTCCTCCGCGACAACGAAGGTTCTCGCCAGGGCTACCCCCTGCGCACATATTCGGCCGGTGTGTTCCTCGAAGGCTACTCTGACCACTTCCCGACTGAAATTTTCCTCGTGAAAGAAGTAGAAACCGCTACCCCCGCCAATGCCCCCGTGCCTGGCTCGTATACACCTCGCCGCG
>CAMWUH010000241.1 GCA_947177325.1 uncultured Bacteroidales bacterium | reverse complement strand
TAAATATAATTTGTAATCAAAAAAACACTGATAAACCTCTAATGATATGTAGAAATCAAAACTCAAATCATATCTTACATGCGGGCCATACGGGCAGAGTCGCGCCGTATGTAATCCTTGATCACCGCATAGAGCATTGATTGTTGCGGAGTAAGGTCATCTCTGACCGATGCGCCAAGGATAATTTCGCCGGCAATAGCTCCGGCGATAGCTACTCGCTCTTCAGTAGGGAGAGCGTTGATTGTGTTAATCACGTGGGGGGTCAGGACGATAGACTGATTCATGGCTTGAACTTTTTTAATGGGTTTGTGGATAAATTTCAGCTCTTTTTTAATAGCCGTTGGTTTTGATATTGCAAAGATAATTGATGGACGGGGCAACATTCTTGCCCATTAATGTTAAAATATTGTTAAAGAAATCATAATTATATGCTCATTATGTTAGCATAATAAAAAAAAGCCGATTATTACAAGTAGAAATGGTGATAAACCAATGTTATGTTTTAAATTTGCACTAAAGTTATTTTTGATTTACAAATATTCATTTCTTTTTTCAGGCCTATCAACACTGTTAAAGCCCTATAATCATCCTTAAATTACAATGGAAACTAATATAACCGAATTTTTTGACCAAATTATCAGTCAATCGGGAAGCTACGACATCGCCGAAGCTGAATTTAAGCGTTTGCTTGCCGATGACCCTGAACTGAAAGCCGAATATTCGGAATGGTGTGAGACAATGAGCTATACCGAGCGAATGGGATTTGCTATCTATTGCCAGGAGCATCACGACAATCAAGGCGACGTATGGGAGTCGCTCAACGATTTTGATGAATAACCGTTATACAATGAATAATAAAAACAATACTCGAGTATTTCCGGCCGAATGGGAAACTGATGCCGCAATAATGATTGCCTGGCCCCATGAAGAAACAGATTGGGCGCCGATGCTTGCCGATGTGGAGGAAACTTATACTGCAATGGCTGAGGCATTTTCCCGCTATCACACTGTGGTGATAGTTGCTCCCGATATTTCAAAGCCTAAAAAAGCTCTCAGTCACCTGAGCGACCGTAAAATCTTATTTGTTCAGACTTCAACTAACGACACTTGGACACGCGATTACGGACCTATCACTGTTTCGACAGATAATCACCCCTTATTGCTCGATTTCTGTTTTAACGGCTGGGGGCTGAAGTTTGCCGCTAATCACGATAACCTGGTAACTTCAAAACTCGTAGCCGCCGGAGCTTTCAGAGCTGATAGAGAAAACCACCTTGGATTTGTGATGGAAGGCGGTTCGATCGACAGCAATGGCAAAGGCAGCCTGTTGACAACATCAGAATGTCTTATGTCTCCTAATCGAAACGGCGACTTATCCCGAGAGCAAGTCGAGGATTACCTTATGGATTCGCTCGGAGTCAACCGAGTTTTGTGGCTTGATCACGGCTATCTTGCAGGCGACGACACTGATAGTCATGTCGACACTCTTGCACGATTCGCGCCCAACGATATAATTCTTCACGTTGCCGCCTTTGACCCCTCGGATGAACATTTCGAAGCCCTTACCGCTATGGCTGAAGATTTGAGAAATCTAACAACCGAGAGCGGCAGTCCGTTTAATCTTGTGGCCTTACCATTACCCGAGGCCATATATGATGAGGATGGTCAACGGCTCCCTGCCACCTATGCAAATTTCCTGGCCACCAATAAAGCTGTTTTTATGCCTGCGTATCGCCAACCAAACAATGACCGCCTGGCCGCTCAAATACTAAAAATCGCTTTCCCCGAACATGAAATTATAGCGGTTGACTGCTATCACTTAATTCGACAACATGGCTCGCTTCACTGCGCTACCATGCAAATTCCGCAACAAATTCTTCCAATTTAGAATAACCTGATATGGACAAACTCAAAATAGGAATTATCCAGCAACACAACACAGCCGATATTGCCGACAATCGCCAACGGCTCATCGAGAAAATGCGCCGACTCGTAAAAGAGCAAGGTGCTGAATTAATCGTCAACCAGGAGCTTCATGATTCTCTCTACTTTTGTCAAACCGAGAATGTTGACCTTTGCGACCTTGCTATAGATCTTGACTCCGCGCAATTAATGGCTTACGGCGAATTGGCGAAAGAGCTTGGTGTGGTTATAGTCACCTCAATATTTGAACGCCGCGCACCGGGATTATACCACAACACCGCGGTTGTGTTTGAAAAGGATGGCAGCGTTGCCGGTAAATATCGTAAAATGCACATTCCCGACGACCCGGCTTACTACGAAAAATTTTATTTCACCCCCGGCGACTTGGGCTTTGAGCCGATACAAACGTCAGTTGGTAAATTAGGTGTGCTCGTTTGTTGGGACCAGTGGTATCCTGAGGCAGCAAGATTGATGGCTCTGAAAGGAGCTGAAATACTCATTTATCCAACAGCGATAGGCACTGAAAGCTCTGATTCGGTTGACGAACAAACACGTCAACGCCAAGCATGGATAACCGTGCAACGTGGCCATGCAGTTGCAAATGGCCTGCCTGTAGTGGCAGTTAACCGAGTAGGTTATGAAGCTGACCCATCGGGAGCAACCGGCGGTATCACATTCTGGGGCAACAGTTTTGTTGCCGGCCCGCAAGGAGAATTCCTCTTTGAGGCTCCGACCGATGCTGAAGTCACTACTATGGTTGAAGTTGACATGAAGCGCTCGGAACAGGTGCGCCGTTGGTGGCCTTTCCTGCGCGACCGTCGCATTGATTTCTACGGAGGCCTCACCAAGCGCTATATTGATTGAAACTCATCAGGAAAACGAAAAGAGCGAGCCATCTTGTCGTGGTTCGCTCTTTTAATATATTCCGGAAATTTAGACCCGGTTCCCCAATATTTGTTAATACTGAGGCGGTCAAGCGTAATGCAGATGTGTTCGCGCAGTGAGGGAGCAATGCGGTTGCATTGTGACCGAAACAAGCGGAGCGCAGATGCATGACGATTGACCGGGGCAATGGTAACTCATGCCACGGATAAGTAA
>CAMWUH010000240.1 GCA_947177325.1 uncultured Bacteroidales bacterium | reverse complement strand
ATTATATCCATGTCAAGCTTTTATAGAATATGAGTTAATCTACATTCGTGATAATATTTGAGTGGGAGTTATTTTGCTATTTTCCCGAGCTTTCGCAGGGCGGTGATGATTAAAAGGGCGGTCACGATGGTGGCGAAAAGGTCGCTCAACGGAAAGGACCACCAAATGCCGTCAATACCCATCTCCGAAGGCAACCATAAAAGTAACGGCAACAGGAAGATAACCTGACGTGTCAGACTAAGGAATATCGACTTGCCGGCTTGACCTATCGACTGAAAGAAGGTGGTCGACACCACTTGAAATCCAACCATCCAAAAAACTGACATCGATATGCGCAGAGCGCGAGCCGTGGAGCTGATCAGAGCATCGTTGCTCAGAAACAGCGAGGAGATGGCGCGCGGACAAATCAGCGAGCAAACATAGCCAATGGCACAAATGCCGGTTGCCACCGCTACAGTCAACAAATAAGTGGAGCGGAGGCGATGGAGATTGCCTGCGCCGAAATTATAGCCGACAATAGGTTGCATGCCTTGGCAGATGCCTATAATGGATGCAACGATAAAAGCAGTGAACGTAACAAACACTCCGGCCGAAGCGATAGCGCCCGAGCCTCCATGCGCGGCCAGCGAACGATTTATCAATATGTTAATCAGGCATGATGCAAGATTGACAATCGAGGGTGCGGCTCCGATGGAGCATATTGCCAACACTATCGACCGGCGCAGGCGAAAGGTGTGGCACGCGAAATAAACCGGGCCGTGAGGCTTGATGAAATGCGCCATTACGAATATGGCCGATGCGGCCATGGCTATGTCGGTAGCTATCGCAGCCCCCTTAATACCCCAGTCAAACACATATATAAATATAGGGTCGAGCACAATGTTGACAGCCGCACCGATAAACATCGTGACCATTGCACGGGTTGGAAATCCGGAAGCGCGCATGACGTTGTTGAACGAGAATGCCAGATTGGTCAGCAACAGGCCGGGCAGAATGTAGAGCATCATGTCGCGCGCATAGGGCAAAGTGGCTTCATTGGCACCGAACAACTCGAGAAGCGGATCGATAAACACGCCCAGAAGGGTCAGATAGATGATGCCGATGCCGAGTGTCAGCGTAAGGGCGTTGCCGGTGATGTGGCGGGCTCGTTCAAAATTGTTGTTGCCCAAGGCTATTGACAGTCGGGCCGAAGCCCCCGCACCAATAAGCACACCCAAGGCAGTTGCAATATTGGCTACGGGGAAGGTAATTGCAAGCCCTGCAATAGCATCATCGCCCACTACCTTCCCGATAAAAATACGGTCGACAACATTATAAAGCTGCATTACCAGTATGCCCACGACCGCGGGAAGGCTGTAACGCCATAGCAGTCGGCCAACGGGGTCGTGGGCCAAATGCGTCAGGCGGTCGTCGGCCGAGGTCGATCGAGCGGATGAATGTGTTGATTGGTCAGCCATTTTATCAGTAGCCGGTTATTAATCGGGGAAATGTGGCGGGGTAAAAACCTCAACAGGGTCGCAACCATTTGAATTGCGACCCTGCCGGTTATGTTGTTGTCATGTAAAAAAACTGATTATTTGCCGGCGCGGATTTTGGCAAGTTCAAGCTCTTTATTTACGTTGGCGTCGTAGTTGGGATATTTGTCAACGATTTCCTGATAAACATTGGCTTGCTCGGCATAGTTGTTAAGAGCGCCATAAACGCGAGCCAGTTTCACCATAAAGAAGGGGGTGTAGTAAGGGTTGTTGTCAGATTGCTTGATTGCAGCTTTAAAAGCGTCGACAGCGCCGTTAAAATCATCGAGTTGCACCATGCAGTCGCCTTTGAGCGAGTAGGCTGCAGCGCCGATTATAGCTTCTTTAGCTTTGTAGCCTTTAACCATGTCGAGAGCTTCCTGATAGTTGCCTTTGTTGTAAAGGATGATGGCAGCTTCGAGTTTTGCACGGTTGGCGGCGTCGCCACTTTTAACAGCTACCTGCGAGTAGATTTCGAGAGCGGCAGAATCGTTGTTTTCAAAGAGCAATTCGCGGTCGGCGTTGCCGATTGCCACATGGGCTTGATTGTTGCTCTTGCGCGCAGAGAATGTATAAATCATTACGCCGGCGATAAGCAAAGCGATAACAACGCAGATAATAAGAATGCGCTTTTGATTTTTCTTCATGTTGTCGGTGAGTTTCACCAACGAATCGTCGAGCATGTCAACGGTGTGATTTTCAGCTTGGTTGTTTTTTTTGTTTGCCATTTTTATGGTGTTATTATTGATTTCAAGAACTTCAGGCAGGTGCAATCTGATATGGGCTCAAATGCCATCAGGCATAATGGCGCAACCGCGTTGCCCTACTTTTCAAGATGCAAAATTAATTCTTTTAAGTTAACCCACAAAATTTCGGTGCCAAAACTTTCGCCTTTTCCCAAAAAATTGTTGTAAATTAGGGGGTGGATAACAAAAGTCAATAAGATTGGCGATAAAAAAATTTCAGGAAATGGAAAAGCGAAAAATAGAGATTGAATATGAATTGGCGCAGTTTGACGACTTCTGCTCCATAGGCAAACAACTGATTGAAGAAGCCCGGCGTGCCACCGAGCGCTCTTACGCTCCTTACAGTCACTTCTGCGTCGGGGCGGCCATCAGATTGGACAATGGCGAGATAGTAACGGGAGCTAATCAGGAAAATGCGGCTTACCCGTCGGGCACTTGCGCCGAGCGCTCAGCCTGTTTCTATGCCGGAGCTCAATATCCGGGCGTGAAATTTGATGCAATCGCAATTGCAGCCCGTGGCACCGACGGCCAATTCACTCCCGAGCCGGTGGCTCCATGCGGAGCTTGCCGACAATCGCTTCTGGAATATGAAAAGCTGGCCGGGCGGTCGGTGAAAGTTATCCTGGTAGGGCGCGATTACTGCTACGTATTTCCGTCGGTAGCCTCACTACTGCCCCTCTGCTTCGCCGACTTCTAAGACCCGGTCTCCAGGACTTAACTAAGATTTGATTACGCGGGCGGAGAAGTTTGAGGCGGAAGCGTAGGT
>CAMWUH010000239.1 GCA_947177325.1 uncultured Bacteroidales bacterium | reverse complement strand
TAATAAGCAACAGCCGCTACATTGCAATCAATGTAGCGGCTGTTGCTATTTGTGCAGCGCAGGGGTAAGCGTCACTATCCCCGCTCGTAGGGCCGTCTATCCGCGGAGCGGATGCACCATAATGAAACCCAGCGATACGCGAGGGTCAATAGGCCCGAGTCTTCGTGGGGTAGCGTAAGCTGGAAATGGTAAATCAACCTCGGAGAGGTTGTACTCTGCAACCCGGGTAATTGCATCCTCTACGAGGATGGTCGTGAGGGGGGGGTGGCGTCCCTGAAGCCCCACGAAGACTCAGCCTCTGCGAGGCCTCGCGTATCGTGGGGTTCTCTCAAAATGTATCCGCTCCGCGGATATCGTGCACTTTCGCTGAGAGTTTTCGTCGCTGCTGCGCAGCTCCCTCCGCCTCACGAATCTTCGGTCATGGAAGGCAGGCTATCCGCGGAGCGGATATCGTGGACTTAAAAGGGCTTTAGGCACAAAGGCCGGATGGGGCCGATAAGCAGAATAGTAAGATGGAAAGGAGGGTGGATTAGGCGTTGCGGGCGTCGGAGAGAACGTTTTCCGGGAGGAAACCCTCGAGGAGCTTCAAAATTGAATCGAAATCAGCATGCGCGGAAAGCACTGCCAAAACGGTGTCGCCTCCGGCAATAGTCCCCAAAATGAGCGACGAACCAAGCGCATCCAGATCGTAGGCCAACGGTGAGGCATAACCATTACGGGTTTTGATAACCATCATGTTGCCGGAAACACCAAGCGAGGTGGCTTCGGGATGCAAGCCGGTCCAACCTTCGGCTGACGATGCATCGGCGAGCGAAGGATAACCCTCTGAAATCACATATCGGCAACCCTTTTCGCCGTCGTGCACTTTCATTGCCTTCAGCAATTTGAGGTCGCGCGACAGAGTGGCCTGCGTGACGGCCATTCCTCGAGCATGGAGCAATTTCAGCAATTCATCCTGGCTGCTGATAAAGTGGCGGTTAACCAAATCTATTATTAAAGGTAATCGGGACTTGCGAGAGTTGCCTACATTCATATAGTCGGGGCCTGTTTTATAGTTGAAAGTTCAAAATAAATGAATAAGTTGAAGGGGGTGTTCAGAAAAACTCTGATAAAAAAATAGATGTTTAGTTATCTGATTTAAAGCTAAGATTGTATTTGAATGTATTATTATTGCAAAGATAAGAATAAAATTTAGCAAAAACCAAAAAATCAGCAGAAAATTTTTATATATTATCAGAATATTTTAAACGAAACTTAAAATTATGCAAATTTACGCATAATTATGCAAATCTTTTCTCTTGTTGCGTATAGTTATCCATTCTTGCTGCACCATTTTTCGCGAATTAGCAGTCAATTAATGGCACCAATGGAATTTCGGCCACCGGATAGATATAACGATTAAGAAAGGTTATGACAATTAATGTGAACGTTATAGCGGTAGTTTCAAAAAAATTGCTTAAATTTGCGTAAACTACGGAGTGTAGGGCTAATATGATACCTTGCATCCAAATTGATTAATCACTATCACACTATTGACTTTTATCACTTGCATCTTTTTCCCTAACTATGGACCACAACGGAAATTATCCCAACCCCAACATACTCGGAGGCAATCGCCTCACTCCGTCCGATGAGACTTCTCAGCCGGCCCGACGCATTGAGCCTGAACGGCGGCGCGGTGGCTCATCATCAGATAACCGCCACCTCTCTGACCCTTCAGATGACAAGAGCGACAAAAAGCGTCGCCGCAACCGCCGCATCATACGCTGGATGTGGGGATTGTTTGCTGCATTTTTCCTCGGTCTAATCCTTTTCTTCGTGCTCATATATCACGGAGTTATAGGATATATGCCTGACCTCCACTCTCTTAAAAACCCGACTGACAAATATGCCTCGGTTATTTACTCAGCCGACGGCGAAGAGATGGGTCGATATTTTGCCAATACCGGCAACCGCGTGTATGCCGACTACAGCGATATTTCTCACCACGTTGTCGACGCCCTCATCGCCACAGAGGATTCCCGATTTGAGGAGCACTCTGGGATTGACGTCAGAGCGCTTTGGCGTGTGCTTTTCAAAACCGTAGTCGGAGGCAATTCTTCATCGGGCGGCGGCTCAACAATTACCCAGCAGCTGGCCAAGCAGCTCTATTCATCGCCATCGGCAAGCAAATTCCAACGTGCTTTGCAAAAACCGGTTGAATGGATGATTGCCGTGAAGCTTGAGCGAATGTACTCAAAAGAGGAAATCTTAAAATTGTATCTCAACCAATTTGACTTTCTCTACAACGCCGTAGGCATACGCTCGGCCGCTAAAGTTTACTTCAACAAAGACGCTAACGAGCTCGACCTTCACGAAGCCGCTCTGCTGGTGGGCATGGTGAAAAACCCCTCGCTCTACAATCCCGTGCGCCATCCCGAGCGCGCCACCGAGCGCCGCAACGTAGTTTTTGACCAAATGGCCAAAAACGGCAAACTCACCGAAGCCGAAGTTGACTCACTCAAAGCGTTGCCCCTCGGGCTTGACTTCCACCGTGTTGACCACAAAGACGGCATAGCCCCATACTTCCGCGAAGAGCTCCGCCTGCGACTGACCGCCAAGAAGCCTGTCCGTTCTGACTATTCCAACTCAGAAAAGCAAGCCTTCATTGACGATTCTATAGCATGGGCTACCGACCCCCTTTATGGCTGGATTGAGAAAAATCCGAAACCCGACGGGTCGAAATACAACATCTACACCGATGGCTTGCGAATCTACACCACCATCGACTCTCGCATGCAGCGCTATGCTGAAGATGCTGTCACCACCCACATGGCCGACCTCCAACGCCGCTTCTTCCGTGAGAAGAAAAACTCGACCTCGGCTCCTTACACCTCTAACCGCTCAGAGCTCTCGGCCTCACAACTGCAACGCCTGATGGAGAATGCAGTCAAAAACAGCGACCGCTACCGCTGGATGAAAAAAGCCGGAATGAACGATTCCGAAATTCAGAAAGCTTTTGACACCCCAAGAGAGATGGAAGTTTTCAGCTATGACGGACCGGTCG
>CAMWUH010000238.1 GCA_947177325.1 uncultured Bacteroidales bacterium | reverse complement strand
ACGCCAAACATTCCGTGTGGATTCAAACCCCCTACTTTCTCCCGAGCGAAAGCCTGCTCCGCGCTCTGCAATCTGCCGCTCTGGCCAAGGTCGATGTCAGACTGATGATTCCTCTCAACCCTGACTCGGCAATGCTCCGATATGCTTCTTTTTCATTTGTCAAAGAGTGCTTGCAGTCAGGCATCAAGGTTTATCTCTACCAGCCGGGAATGCTCCATAGCAAGATGATGATAGTTGATAATGAGTTGGTTACCATCGGATCTACGAACTTTGACTTCCGCAGTTTCGAGCACAATTTCGAAGGCAATCTCTTTATCTACTCTCAAGAGTTTAACCGCCGGATGCGTGAGCAATATCTGGCTGACCAAGCCGAGTCACGCCGCGTAATCCCCTTTGAATGGCAACGCCGTGCCCTCTCCAAAAAGCTGTTAGAGTCGCTAACCCGCATCTTCTCCCCGATTTTATGACCACTCTTTCTCAACTCATCAGTCAAGCCGTTGGCCGTCTGCAACCTCATTATCCTGCCGACGAAGCTCGCGCTATGGTCAAGTGCGCTCTAATGACCCTCAAAGATTGGACTCCGACCGACATTGCTTACAAGTTTAATGACGAAGTCGGTGATTTTTTGATTAATCGGGTTGATGAAATCACTGACCGACTGCTCCTTGACGAACCGCTGCAATACATCTTGGGAGAAGCCTGGTTTCACGGGTTATCTCTGAAAGTTACCCCTGCTACGCTAATACCGCGCCCCGAAACCTCGCAATTGGTCGACCTCATAGTTGACCGTGCCGACGGTCGCCCCGACTTGCGTGTTCTCGACATCGGCACCGGCTCCGGGGCTATCGCCGTAGCACTCGCTCGCTCTCTCAAGTTCGCCCGCGTCACAGCTATCGACATCAGTACCGACGCACTCGAGGTTGCTCGTCAGAATGCCGATCGGCTCCGTGTCGACATCAACTTCAAGCAAATGGATATTCTGGCCGATTCGCTCCCGGCTGACGCCTTCGACATCATTGTCAGCAACCCGCCCTACATTTGCGACTCTGAGAAACCCTCAATGGAGCCTAACGTACTTCTCTATGAGCCTCACGGCGCCCTTTTCGTGCCCGACAACGATCCTCTCCTTTTCTATCGCCGTATTGCCTCGCTCGCGGCCGACAGCCTTGTTGCCGGAGGCATGCTCTACTTTGAAATCAACCAATCCTACGGATCGCAAGTATGCCGAATGCTCGCTGATAACCGCAACTTCCAAAGCATCGAGCTGTTGCGCGATTTCAAAGGCAACAACCGCTTTATCTCCGCTTCAAAGCTATGAAACCTCGTCGACCGGTAACCCCCGAAGCTGCACTTATCAGAATGGAAACCCTCTGCAGTCGTTCGGAGCGCTCTGAAGGGGAAATTCGCGCCAAGTTGCGCAACCTCGGTCTCTCCTCGGCCCAAGCTGACAGCATTGTTAAATCGCTCTTGGACCGTCGCTTCATCGACGACCGTCGCTTTGCCGGAGTTTTCGCCCGCAGCAAATTGATTTATAGCGGGTATGGCCGCTATCGAATCAATCCGGCACTCCGCGCCAAGGGGGTAGCTCCTGACATCATCGCTGAGGCTATCGACGCTCTCGACTCGGAAGCATACAACAACAAACTTGAGGAAATCATAGAGCGCAAAGCCCGCTCACTCCCTGAAACCTCCGACTATGAGTCGCGCAACAAAATTTACCGCTACGCAGCCTCACGCGGCTTCGAGAGCGATCTGATAATCGCCGCTCTCAAGCGAGTCCTCCGCCGACTTAATTCAACTCCGTGATTTTTTAAAAAATTTAGCACTTCTATAATGGGCAGTCAGCTATAAAAATCGTAAATTTGCAGAAAACAAATCAACAACCCTGCAATTTTTACTATGAAACTTTTTGACCGTCTCACAGAAGTAGCCAAATCAATGCCTCAACGCATTGTGTTGCCCGAAGGCAACGAGTCGCGCACCCTTACCGCAGCCGACCGTATCATCGAAGATGGCATTGCTGAAATCATATTGATCGGCGACCCCAAAGAAATTCATGCGTTTGCCGACCAGCTCCACTTGCCCAATATCAAGAAAGCTACTATCGTAAACCCCGCCGATGAATCGGTTATTGACAAATATGCTCCCCTGTTTTACGAAATCCGTAAAAACAAAGGCATTACTATGGAGGAGGCCCGCCTCACCGCCGCCAATCCTCTCTACCTTGGCTGCCTGATGGTTAAAAACGGTGAAGCCGACGGCCAAGTGGCCGGCGCGATGAACACCACCGGCAATGTGCTCCGCGCAGCATTCCAGGTTATCAAAACCCAGCCCGGCATCAGTGTGGTTTCCGGAGCTTTCCTCATGCTCCTTCCCGAAGGGCTCAATTTCGGCACCAACGGTATCCTCGTATTTGCCGACTGCGCCGTCGTTCCCGAACCCACAGCTCCCGAACTCGCCCAAATCGCAATCTCTTCAGCCCAGACCGCACGCAACATAGCCGGAATTGAACCCCGCGTGGCTCTGCTCAGCTTCTCAACCAAAGGCTCGGCCAAAGGCGAGCGGGTTGACAAAGTGGTTGAAGCCCTGGAGATTGCCCACGAAATGGAGCCCAACCTTATTATCGATGGCGAGCTCCAGGCCGATGCCGCTATCGTGCCTTCGGTTTGCTCTAAGAAAGCTCCCATGTCGCCACTCTCCGGCCGAGCCAATGTGTTAGTGTTCCCCTCGCTCGAAGTAGGCAACATCGCCTATAAACTCGTGCAGCGTCTTGGCAACATCGAAGCTGTCGGCCCATTGTTGCAAGGCTTGGCCGCTCCGGTCAACGACCTCTCACGCGGTTGCTTCCCTGAAGACATCTACAAAACAATCATTATGACCTGCAACCAGGCCATCGGCCTTAAAGGCAAAACTCCCGAAGTTGATAAATAATAAAACATCCCCGATATGAAAATTCTCGTTTTGAACTGCGGTTCCTCTTCAGTTAAATACAAACTTATCAACACTGACAACGATAAAACCATGGCCGAAGGCGGCGTTGAACGCATTGGCATGA
>CAMWUH010000237.1 GCA_947177325.1 uncultured Bacteroidales bacterium | reverse complement strand
CATTGCCCCGGCCAATCGTCATGCATCTGCGCCCGCTTGTTTCGGTCACAATGCAACCGCATTGCTCCCTCACTTCGCGAACACATCTACATAACGCTTGACCGCCTCAGTATTAACAAATATTGGGGAACTGGGTCTAATTAGAAAGGTCGCCACACGGTTAAGTAGGCGACCTTTCTTCTGTTTCTTCCTGTTGGTTAGCACTCGTAGTCAACGCAGGCACGGCTCTCTTTGCAAGGGCCGATTATTGCGGCGGCCGCTACATGAGCAGGATGCTTGGCATAGACATCGACATCGGCCATGGTGTCGACAACGGCGGTAAGCACCACATCCCAGCTCTCTGCCGGATTGGAGTTGATGCCTACTTCAATTGACCGAAGCACGTCGATTTGCTCCGGGAGCGCCTCAAGGGCAGCTTTAAATTGCTCGGCGGCTTGGCGACGCTCTTCATCGCTGCCTTTGAGTTTGAAAGTTACAATATGCTTTACCATTTTCTGAAAAATTAGTTTTTGTAAAGACGCTCGCGAGCCTCTGCCACACGTGGGTCGGTGATGTAATCGTCATAATCCATCATCTTGTCGATAATGCCGTTGGGCGTTAGCTCTATGATGCGGTTGCAGACGGTTTGTATGAATTCGTGGTCATGCGACGAAAGCAACAGATTTCCCTTAAAGTTCTGAAGCGTGTTGTTAAACGCCTGAATTGACTCCAAATCAAGGTGGTTAGTGGGGGAGTCGAGCACCATCGTATTGGCATTTTTCAACATCATGCGGGCAATCATGCATCGCATTTTCTCGCCACCCGACAGCACTGAGGCCTGTTTCAGCACCTCCTCGCCCGAGAACAACATTTTGCCAAGGAATCCTTTCAGGTATATCTCCGACGAGTCGTCGGAGAATTGACACAGCCAGTCGACCAGGTTCATGTCAGTGTTGAAAAACTCCGAGTTGTCCAAAGGCAAATAGGCGGTGGTGATTGTCTGGCCCCACTCAAATGTGCCGGCATCAGGCTTGCGTTTTCCACAAATAATTTCAAACAAGGCAGTCATAGCGCGAGGGTCGTGGCTCAAAAACGCTACCTTGTCATCCTTCTCAATCTGGAAATTGATATCCTTGAACAAGATTTCCCCATCAACCGAGGCCGTCAGCCCCTTAACTTCCAGAATTTTGTTGCCGGGCTCGCGAAGCGGAGTGAAGATAATGCCGGGATAGCGGCGCGATGAAGGTTGAATTTCCTCAACGTTGAGTTTCTCAAGCATCTTCTTGCGCGAGGTGGTTTGCTTTGATTTCGCCACATTGGCGCTGAAGCGCTGAATAAATTCAAGCAACTCCTTGCGCTTCTCCTCAGCCTTCTTGTTGGCCTGCTGTTGCTGACGCAATGCAAGCTGACTCGATTGATACCAGTAGCTGTAGTTGCCCGCAAACACCTGCACCTTATTATAGTCTATATCAAGCGTGTGGGTCGACACTGAGTCAAGGAAGTGACGGTCGTGACTAACCACAAGCACAGTGTTCTCGAATTTCGACAAGTAATCCTCAAGCCATGCCACTGTTTCCAGGTCAAGGTCGTTGGTAGGTTCGTCGAGCAGCAAATTGTCAGGGTTGCCAAACAAAGCCTTGGCCAGAAGCACACGCACCTTTTCATTACCGCTCAAATCGCGCATAAGCATATAGTGCTTATCCTCTTTAATCCCAAGGCCGCTTAACAGAGCGGCGGCTTCCGACTCGGCATTCCAGCCTTCGAGCTCGGCAAATTTCTCCTCAAGCTCCGAAGCCCTGATGCCATCCTCGTCGCTGAAATCAGGTTTGGCATACAGCGCATCCTTCTCCTGCATGATATCCCATAAGACGGTGTGACCTTTTAACACCGTGTCGATAACGCGGTCATCATCATGCTTGAAGTGATCTTGTTCCAATACACTCAAGCGCTCGCCCGGGCCTAACGTTACGTTGCCGTGTGTCGGCGATAGCTCGCCCGACAGTATCTTCATCAAAGTCGACTTCCCGGCTCCGTTAGCGCCGATAATGCCGTAGCAGTTGCCGGGTGTAAACTTCAGATTCACATCTTGAAAAAGCACGCGCTTGCCAAATTGCATGCCTAAATTATTTACTGCAATCATATTTTTCTTATTTGTAACTTTTGGAAATCGGCTGCAAAGTTACGAAAAAAATGCCAATCTTTTGCCATTTAATTCAATTTAACCTCGTAACTTTGCAGTTCTGATAGTTTGAAATTAAATCATTATGCATATTTCCCAAGTTACCTTCCGCTCACTCTTGACCCTCGCAATCGCTCTCCTCTCGGCAGCCACCCTTTCATCCGCCCCGTTATCGGCACCCGACGGCACCGTGACCCCACTCTCGGCCGACACCCTCCCGGCGCCCCCTGCTGCTCCCGAATTGTCGCTTGCCAAGCTGCAACCCTATCTCCCTACATTCCACGGCACTATCCGTCCACGCTTTGAATGGGACACCTCCGACAATCTGACCCGTTTCCAAGTCAAGAACGCCCGCCTCTCAGCCGGTGGTTCCATCGGCGCTCGCGTCGACTATTTCATGCAAGTTGACTTTTGCTCAGAAGGCTCATTCAAGCTTCTCGACTTCTGGGGGCGCATCAACCTCGGCAGGGGAGTGGCCATCCAGGCCGGCCAATTCCGCATGCCATTCGGTGTCGACCCGTTCCGTGCCCCCCACAATTATATCTTTGCCAACCGCTCTTTCATCGGAAAATACGTCTGCAACTATCGCGCCGTAGGCCTTAAAGCCTCATTCGCCCCCTCGGCCTTTCCTCTCTCCCTCGAAGCCGGCATCTTCAATCCTGCTTCCACCTCCTCCCAAACTCAATGGTCATCAACCGTCGCCTACTCAGCCAAAGCCGCCTATCGCATCATACCCGACCTCAAAGTCGCCACCGGTTTCATGTCAGTTGTCCCCTACGGCCGTCGCGCCAATCTCATCGACGCGGCCATCACATTCACCCCCGGCCCCTTCACCTTCGAAGCCGAATATATGAACGAGCGCTACCTCAACTCTCCGCTCCCTCCCTGTCAAGCCTATAATTTCTACGCCGACTATCGCATCCCCGTCCGTTGGGG
>CAMWUH010000236.1 GCA_947177325.1 uncultured Bacteroidales bacterium | reverse complement strand
GATTTTGTCGGGGATTATTATGTTTTTTAGCAGTTTTTAGCTACCTTTGCAGAAATAAACCCCAAACTCATTAAAAAAATGACTCTCGACACAAAAGTGCTCAATAGCGCAGCCGACAATATTCGCGTGCTCACAGCCGCGATGGTCGAAAAAGCTAAGTCGGGCCACCCCGGTGGCTCAATGGGCGGAGCTGACTTCGTCAACGTGCTCTACTCGCAGTTTATGATCACCGACCCTGACGACCCAACATGGTTTGCGCGTGACCGCTTTTTCCTCGATCCCGGCCACATGTCGCCGATGTTTTACTCAGCCCTTGCACTGACCGGCAAATACACCACTGAAGAGCTGGCTCAATTCCGCCAGTGGGGCTCGGTAACTCCCGGTCACCCCGAGCTTGACCCTTCGCGAGGTATTGAAAACACCTCGGGCCCGCTTGGTCAAGGCCACACTATGGCTGTAGGCGCTGCTATTTCAGAACGCTTTTTTGCTGCTCGCTTCGGCGAAACAGTTGCTCACAAAACCTACGCATTTATCTCTGACGGTGGTATTCAGGAAGAGATTGCCCAGGGCGCAGGCCGCATAGCAGGCTATCTGGGCCTGAGCAACCTCATAATGTTTTTTGACTCTAACAAGGTGCAGCTGTCGACCGACACTGACGCAGTTTCGTCGGAAGATTACGCTACCAAATATGCAGCCTGGGGCTGGAACGTTATTGAAATCGACGGTAATGACCCTGTAGCTATTGCTGATGCTTTGACTAAAGCCAATGCCGAGACTGAAAAGCCTACCCTCATTATCGGCAACACCATCATGGGTAAAGGCATTGTGAAAGCTGATGGCACTAACTTTGAAGGTCAATGCTCAACCCACGGTTGCCCTATCAGCAAATCAGGTGGCGGCGACTACGAAGCCACTATCAAGAATCTTGGTGGCGACCCGGCCAATCCCTTCGTGATTCGTCAGGAGGTCAAAGAGCTTTACGAAAAGCGCAATGCCGAGCTCCGCAAAATCGTGGCCGAGCGCAAAGCGGCTCATGAAGCATGGGCAAAGGCCAATCCCGAAGCGGCTGCTCAACTCAATGATTATATTTCAGGCAAAGTGCCCGAGCTTGACTATAACTCAATCACTGTCAAGCCAAATCAAGCAACCCGCACAGCTTCAGCTGCAGTGCTCAGCATGCTTGGTGAAAAGGTTGGCAACATGATTGTTTCGTCGGCCGACCTTGCCAATTCCGATAAAACAGAAGCGTTCCTGCTTAAAACGGGAGCACTTGCCAAGGGCGATTTCTCCGGAGCATTCCTTCATGCCGGTGTAGCCGAGCTTACAATGGCTGCCATCATGAACGGTATTTTGCTTCATGGAGGTATGTTTGCGGCTTGCGGCACATTCTTTGTGTTCTCTGACTATATGAAGCCCGCATTGCGCATGTCGGCCCTGATGGAGCTTCCCGTGAAATATGTATGGACTCACGATGCCTTCCGAGTAGGGGAAGATGGCCCTACCCATCAGCCCGTAGAGCATGAAGCCCAAGTGCGTTTGCTTGAACAAATCAACAACTTCTCAGGCAAGCCCTCAGTGCTCGTGTTCCGTCCGGCCGACTCTGCCGAAACCATTGTTGCATGGGAGGTGGCTATGGAAAATCAACACTCACCCACAGCGCTTATCCTTTCACGCCAGGATGTGCAAGACCTGCCTTCACCCACAGGCGACCGCATGGCCGAAGCACAAGGCTTGAAACTCGGTGGCTACACAGTTATGGATACCCCTCATCCGCAGGTAATCCTTGTAGGAAATGGCTCGGAAGTATCGTTGCTTTGCGAAGTGGCAGCCCTGCTTGAGGCCGGCGAAGTTCCAGCTCGCGTGGTATCAGTGCCCAGCATCGGCTTGTTTGAGCGCCAGAGCGAAGAGTATCGTCAGAGCGTAATTCCTCGCGGTGTACCCGTGTTTGGCTTGACTGCAGGATTGTCGTCAACGCTGCTGAGCGTATGCGGTCCTAACGCCAAGATTTATGGCCTTGACCGCTTTGGAGCTTCAGCGCCCTACAAGGTACTCGATGAAAAATTCGGCTTCACTGCCCAAAACATCCTCGACCAAGTGCTCAAATTCATAGGACGCGAATAATCGGAATAGCTCCTGTTTAAACTTACTGAGGGATGCGCCATTTGTCGGTGCATCCCTCCGCTTTTGTTGCTGCAAATAGTAGAATAAAGATAAGGGTAGAACAACAAGTTTTGAGGATTAGCAGGATTTTTTTAAATTTGCATAACGCCAGTAATTTTAATAATCGAGATGAGCAGGAATTTAAATTTAGAGATAGAGGAAGTGATGAGGCTATATTGCGCTTCAGGCATTGAACAGCAGGTAGATTATCAGAAATTCTACCTCTACTCCATCGTTACTCACTCAACTGCGATAGAAGGGTCAACGGTGACCGAAATAGAAAATCAGCTCCTTTTCGATGAGGGAATTCCTTCAAATAAGCGCTCAATTAATGAGCAAATGATGAATGTCGATTTAAAAGATGCCTACTTGCAAGCTTTTAAATTATGCACAGGAAACAAAGTCAGGTTTTCAGTTGCATTGCTTCAGGAACTTGCTGCTATTGTAATGCGCAGAACCGGCAGTGAATACTCAACTATCGCAGGCCGATTTGACTCCTCGAAAGGTGAATTCCGCCTTTGTAACGTCAGCGCGGGAGTTGGAGGCAGAAGTTATCTCGCTTATAATAAGGTCGCAGCTGCGGTAATTAATTTTTGTGATTGGCTTAATCAAGAATTATCAAATATAGATGGCAATGATGTCGCAGCGTGCTACAGATTAAGTTTTGAAGCGCATTTCAAACTCGTCACAATCCATCCGTGGGTCGATGGGAATGGAAGAATGTCGCGACTTGTAATGAATATGATTCAACGGCAGTTGGGATTGGTGCCATCAATTGTAAGAAAAGAAGATAAGGGGGAATATATACAGTCGTTAATCGACAGTAGGTCTAATGAGGACAGCACCATTGCGCAGGACACAATGTTGAGCCAACATATAGAGAATTTACGCCGTCGCATAATAGAGTATCATGATGACACTGTAAATGACACTGTAAATGA
>CAMWUH010000235.1 GCA_947177325.1 uncultured Bacteroidales bacterium | reverse complement strand
TCAACATACAATAAAAACAGTTAGAAGTCGTTAAAAATATTGGTAAACTATACGCAAAGTTTGTTTATAAATTAGTAACTTTGCAAACTGAATTTTCCCCTGCTTATGAGACAACTAAAGATTGTTAAATCAATTACCAACCGAGAGAGTGCATCACTCGACAAATATTTACAAGAAATCGGCCGCGAGGAGCTGATATCAGTTGAAGAAGAAGTTGAACTCGCTCAACGCATACGCCAAGGCGACCAACATGCTCTCGACAAACTTACCCGCGCCAACCTCCGCTTCGTGGTTTCTGTTGCCAAGCAATATCAAAATCAAGGCCTTTCGCTCCCCGACCTTATTAATGAAGGTAACCTCGGCTTGATTAAGGCTGCACGAAAATTTGACGAAACCCGTGGTTTCAAATTTATCTCTTACGCCGTTTGGTGGATCCGTCAATCCATACTCCAGGCATTGGCCGAACAATCGCGCATTGTGCGCTTGCCCCTCAACCAAGTAGGATCACTCAACAAAATCGGCAAGGCATTATCGAAATTCGAGCAGGAGCATGAGCGTCGTCCGTCGTCAGACGAACTCGCCACCATTCTCGAAATTCCGGTTGAAAAAGTTGCTGACACACTCAAGGTTTCGGGTCGCCACATCTCAGTTGACGCCCCCTTCGTCGAGGGTGAGGATAATTCATTGCTTGATGTACTCCCCAACGACGATAGCCCCAGCGCTGATTCGTCGCTCAATCAAGAGTCATTATCAAAAGAGGTAGATCGCGCATTAAATCAACTCCACGATCGCGAGCGCGAAATCCTTAAGATGTTCTTTGGCATAGGTTGTCAAGAAATGACACTTGAAGAGATAGGGGCCAAATTTGATTTGACTCGTGAACGTGTACGCCAAATCAAAGAAAAAGCTATCCGTAGGTTAAAAGGCCAAAAGAGCCGCCTGCTCCAAAACTATCTCGGCTAATATCCGGCACGAAAGAATTTAGCAGAGAGGCTGTTGCTCATCATTGCAACAGCCTCTCTACGTATATGGCTCCTAAAAAGGCTTATCATTATCTTGACAATCCGCTGATTACCGGGGAAATCTTGCGGAGGGCCTCCAAAAGCCGGACTCGTGGTGTAGCGAGATTGATGCGCATGTAGCCTTCACCATCAGCGCCATACATCGTGCCTGCGTTGAGCCACACTTTTGAGTCACGAATTAAGATTTCTTCCAAAACCTCCATATTGATGCCAAGGCTTCGGCAATCAACCCATGCAAGGTAGGTACCCTCGAGTTTGCACACCTCAAGCATAGGTAGATGCTCGGCGATGAAATCTTTTAGTGTCAAATAGTTTTCGTAAAGATAAACGAGCAGTTCCTTAAGCCACTCCTCTCCGTAATTGTAAGCTTCAATTGTAGCAATAACTCCAAACGGATTAACGTCGCAAACTTCATTAATATTGATTGCGCGGTCAATCAGTTTAAGCCATTCGTGATTATGGCTAATAATATTTGCAATCTGTAAACCTGCAATGTTAAATGCTTTGCTGGGTGAAACACAAGTTACGCAATTCATTGCAGCTTCATCACTGAGCGAAGCAAAGGGGATGTAGTTAAACGGAGGATAAACCAACTCGCAGTGAATCTCGTCGCTAACCACTTTTACACCATTACTACGGCAAATTTCATCAATGCGGAGCAGTTCTTCCCGAGTCCACACACGTCCGGTAGGATTGTGAGGATTGCAGAGCAATAAAAGCTTTGCATCGGGATCAGCTGCGCACCGCTCCAAATCGTGAAAATCAATTTCAAAGGTATCATCGGCCCTTTTCAGCGGATTAGCGAGCAAAAGGCAATCATTGTTGCGAATCGACGAGAAGAAGCAATTATATGCCGGCGTCTGCACTATTACCTTGTCACCGGGCTTTGTAAAGGCTTTAATGATTGCTGACACCGCAGGTACTACCCCACTGGTATAGATAAAATCATCGGAACTATTGATATTCCATCCGTGTCGTCGGCTAAACCAATTAATTGTGGCCTCGTAATATTCAGCCGGTACTTTTGTATAGCCGAAAATACCCTGCTCAACACGATTTTTCAGAGCTTCAATTATGCATGGAGCCGTTTTGAAATCCATATCGGCTACCCAAAGAGGCAAAACTTCGGCATCAGCTGAAGAATCCCATTTATAGGAATTGGTGCCACGTCGCTGAGTTACTTCATCAAAATTGTATTTCATTGTCAACAGATTTATGCGTTGCTGATTTTCAATTTATCACTACGTTTGAGCCAATAACTACTTTTCAGGCGCCCCAAGAATAAGGTGCCACGGCAACATAGCTCGATACACATAGCAATCCAAACACCGGCCAACCCGTAAACAGGGGCTAAAATTGCCGCAAGAGTGATTCGTATGCCCCACATGCACCCGAGATTGAAGCATGATGGAATAATAGTGTCGCCGGCACCGACAAACACGCCATAGCAAACAATAGCTGCGGCAAACAACGGCTCGGCCCATGCCTCAATTCTCAAGGCTTCAACACCTAATTTCACAATGTCGGCATCAGGCGTCATAATGCCGATAATAGCAGGCGCACCAACATACATCACTGCGCCCATAACTGTCATTACGGCCATGCCTAACCCGACGCTGATATGCGCAAACTCGCGAGCAAGCTTTTTCTTAGCCGCCCCGATGCTTTGGCCAACAAGAGTTGTCGCGGCTTCTGCTATGCCATAGCCGGGCATGTAGCAGATACTCTCTGCAGTGATAGCAAACGAATTTGCGGCGATCGCGCATGCGCCAAGCGGAGCAACGATAATCGTTAAAACGACCTGAGCGCTGCACGTGAGTAATCTCTCCAGTCCCATTGGCGCACCAATGTGAAATGCCTTTCGGAGCGTCGATTTCTCGGGTAAGAAAGAGCCTCGTTCACGCCAAATGCGTAGCGCGGAGGAAAATATCAGTTTTCTTAGCATTAAGAAGGTTGCCACTGCCTCAGCTAATGCTGTTCCTAACGCCGCTCCCCAAACTCCAAAGCCAGCGCCCGGCACAGTTATGACAAGCGAGAAAATGTGAATTTCACGTGTAGGGAAAATCAAGAAAAAATTAAACACTACATCAAGCACACACATCAACAC
>CAMWUH010000234.1 GCA_947177325.1 uncultured Bacteroidales bacterium | reverse complement strand
TAATAACAGCTCACTGACATGAAAGAATTCAAACGCACCCTGATAACCACTGCTCTCCCCTATGCTAACGGCCCGGTTCACATCGGCCACCTGGCCGGCGTTTACGTTCCGGCCGACATCTACGCCCGCTATCTGCGCCTTCGCGGCCAGGACGTGGTTATGATCGGAGGCTCCGACGAGCACGGAGTGCCTATCACCATCAAGGCGAAAGCCGAGGGTGTTACTCCGCAGGATATCGTTGACCGCTACCACTCTATCATTAAAAAATCGTTTGAAGAGTTAGGAATTTCATTCGATATATATTCACGTACCACCAGCGATATTCACGCCAAAACAGCTTCAGAATTTTTCCGTCATCTCTACGACAACGGTCAATTCGTTGAAAAAACATCGATGCAGCTCTATGATGAAAAGGCAGGTCAATTCTTGGCTGACCGCTACGTTATAGGAGAATGTCCGGTTTGTCATCAACCGGGCGCCTACGGCGACCAATGCGAAAAGTGCGGGTCGTCGCTCAACGCCGTTGACCTCATCAACCCCAAAAGTGCAATCACAGGCAATACACCGGTGCTCAAAGAAACTCACCACTGGTATTTGCCACTCGACCGTTGGCAGCCCGAACTTGAAAAATGGATTCTTGAAGGGCACAAGGAATGGAAGAGCAACGTTTACGGCCAATGTAAATCATGGCTCGACATGGGGTTGCAGCCTCGCGCCGTCAGTCGCGACCTCGATTGGGGTGTGCCGGTGCCGGTTGAGGGGGCTGAAGGTAAAGTGCTCTACGTTTGGTTTGACGCTCCCATCGGCTACATCTCCAACACCAAAGAGCTTCTACCCGACAGCTGGGAAAAATACTGGAAAGACCCCGAAAGCCGTGTTGTAAACTTCATCGGCAAGGACAATATTGTGTTTCACTGCATCGTGTTTCCTTCAATGCTGATGGCCTACGGCGATGGCTATCAGTTGCCCGACAATGTGCCTGCCAACGAGTTCCTCAACCTCGAGGGTGACAAGATTTCAACTTCTCGCAACTGGGCCATCTGGCTCCACGAATATCTGCGCGACTTTGAGGGGAAACAAGATGTGCTGCGCTACGTGCTGACAGCCAACGCCCCCGAAACCAAAGACAACGACTTCACCTGGCGCGACTTCCAAGCTCGCAACAATTCAGAACTCGTGGCTATATTAGGCAACTTCGTTAACCGAGCATTAGTGTTGACCCACAAATATTTCAACGGTCAATTGCCCACCGTAGGCACACTTGAAGCCGTTGACGAGCAGCTCATCGCCGAGGTTAACTCACTCAAAGACCAAATGACTCAGGCGCTCGACACATTCCACTTCCGTGAAGCCCTGCGCCTGGCAATGGATATGGCTCGGGCCGGCAACAAATATCTGCAGGAAACCGAACCCTGGAAAGTAGCCAAGACAGATATCAACCGCACTGCCACGATACTCAACACCGCCGTGCAACTCTGCGCCAACCTCGCCATTGCCTTCGAGCCATTCCTCCCCTTCATGAGCGCAAAACTTTTAAAAATGCTCCGTGGCGACAAAATCTCTTGGGATATGCTCGGCTGCTTCGACCTCGTGCCCGCCGGCGCTGTTATCGGTCAGCCTGAATTGCTCTTTGAGAAAATCGAAGACGACGTTATTCAAGCTCAACTCGACCGCTTGGCCCGCATAAAGGAGGAAAATCTCGTCAAAGCCTGGAAACCGGAGCCTCAAGCCCCAGAAGTGGACTTCGACACATTCCTGAAACTCGATATTCGCGTGGGTCGCGTGATAGAATGTAAGCGAGTGCCAAAGGCCGATAAGCTGCTGCAATTCCTTATCGACGACGGCATGGAGCAACGCACCATCGTGTCAGGCATCGCAAAATATTATGAGCCTGAACAACTTATCGGCAAGCAAGTAACTTTCATTGCCAACTTTGCTCCGCGCAAACTCAAAGGAGTTACCTCGCAAGGCATGATACTCTCGGCCGAAAACCCCGACGGATCACTTACAGTTATCTCTCCCGAAGGGGATATTGCCCCCGGAGCACGTGTTAAATAACCCTACTCACCCACCCATTGCCAGGAGCAACTATGGCTAAACCTCGTATTCTCATATTATACACCGGTGGCACAATCGGCATGATTGAAGACCCCGTCACTCGCTCACTACGTCCGTTTGATTTTGCTCATCTGATTGACAATGTGCCCAAAATCAAGATGCTCGACTACGCGATTGAGCACATACAGTTTGACCCGCCCATTGACTCGTCGGATATGACACCGCTTAACTGGGCTGACATAGCTGTGCAGATAGAGAAGCATTATCACGAATTTGACGGATTTGTGGTGCTCCACGGCACTGACACGATGGCCTACACCGCATCAGCCCTGTCGTTCATGCTCCGGGGACTCGACAAGCCGGTGATCATTACCGGCTCCCAGCTGCCTATCGGCGAGGTGCGCACCGACGGCGAAGAAAATCTGATAACCGCCCTGCAGATGGCCGCTGCCGTCGATCCTGTTGACAATCGACCGATGATACGTGAAGTTGCCATACTTTTCGAAAACTATCTATGGCGAGGAAATCGCTCCACCAAGAAGAGCGCCAACAACTTCAACGCCTTCAAGAGCTACAACTATCCCGAGCTGGCTCGCATAGGCCTTGGCATCCACTACAATCACGACGCCTTGCTGCGCCCGGTTGGCAACACACCGTTGAAAGCGCTGACGCGAATGGAAACGTCGGTAATGTTCATTGACCTGTTTCCCGGACTGACCGAAGCCACTCTGCGCCATCAACTCTCAGCTCCCGGCATCAAGGGAATTGTGCTCCGCACTTACGGAGCGGGCAATGGCCCGACGGCTCAGTGGTTTTACGACGCTATCAGGCAGGCGGTTGAACGGGGGATAGTGATAGTCAACGTAACGCAATGTGTTAACGGTGGCGTTCACGCCCGCCGCTACTATGCAGGCAACCGACTGACCTCGGCCGGTGTGCTCAACGGGCGCGACATGACATCAGAAGCTGCCATCACCAAGTTGATGCACCTTTTCGGGCAAGGACTGACACCGCAGCAGGTAGCCTCACAATTCGGCCGCAACATCTGCGGCGAAGTCACCTCCACCGGCCTCCCCGAAGAGTAACA
>CAMWUH010000233.1 GCA_947177325.1 uncultured Bacteroidales bacterium | reverse complement strand
CAACATTACCATCCAACCTGCCGACGAACTTTATATCGTTGTTAATTCAATCGTGCCTGAAGCAGCGGCTGCCTACAACCTTCCCTCAGGCAATCCCGCTATGCTTTCATCGCTCCCCACCAACACTACTACAACTCAACAGCTGACATATATCGTTGACAAAGAAGGCGATATCTACATGCCTATGCTTGGTAAAATCCACGTCGAAGGCCTTACAACCGACCAACTCGCCGCTCAGCTTACTGAGCGTATCTCACGCGAGGTAGAAGACCCCATGGTTAGAGTAGAGCTCGTCAACTTCCATATTAATGTAATCGGCGAAGTTCAAACACCGGGTCGTCAAAACGTTAAAAGCCAGCGCTACTCCGTAATTGATGCAATCGCTGCGGCCGGCGACTTAACCGTTTATGGCGAGCGCACCAATGTTGTAGTTGTTCGCGAAGAGGGTGATAAAAAAGTTTACCACCATCTTAATCTTAACGACTCAAAGGCGCTTGAATCGCCATACTATTATTTAAAGCAGAACGACATAGTCTACGTATCACCCAACGACGTGCGTCAGGCTAACTCGAAATATAATCAATTCAACAGCTACAAAATATCGGTTATCTCAACCATCGTGAGCGCTTGCTCGGTTGTAGCTTCATTGGTAATCGCTCTTGCAATCAAAAAATAGTATCCCCCTATCGGAAGGCTCGCTGATGACTCCGCCTCATCATTGCGCCTTCCTTTTCAACTTGAATATTTATCGTTACGGCAACTATATAACAACTACGACTTTAATCCACCTATCATCTGATGGCTTACAACAATAATCAAGTGGCCGGTGAAGGCCAGCAATTTGACATTCGCGAATTTATTGGCAACTGTCTCGCCAAATGGAAATGGTATGTAATAGCGTTCATCCTCTTTTGCATTCTCGGCGGAGTGCTCTATCTCCGCAGCTACCCTACTTACGATGTGAACGCGAGTGTACTTATTGATAGTGAAAACAGCAATAGTAACAATCCGATGAAAGAATTTTCATTGGGTAATATGTTTGGTGGTTCAGGCGACGTTGACAACGAAGTCTACGTGCTCAAATCCCACGCCGTTATGAAGCAGACCGTCAAGGACCTGGGCCTTAACGTAAGTTATAAAATGAAAACCAACATATTGCGTTGGGAACCGGTCTCACCCGATAAAACTCCTCTTGAGGTTACTTACGATAAAGCTATCGCCGACACACTTCACAACACTATGGCTTTTGAAGTCAATGTCAGCTCTAAAGGAGTTGCAAATATTGAAGTTCGCGGGCGCAAGGATAAAGTAATCGGCACTGCTAAAAACGTTGCTATTCCTGCTTCGGTTGAAACCATCTACGGCACTCTGACATTTTCTACCACCCCTGAATATATTGCCGGTAAATCACTCAAAATCAAGGGAAAACTCTCATCCTTCGATGCTGCAGCTGAAGACCTCGCAGAAGATATATCCATCGCAGTTGCCGACCGTAAAAGCGACCTGATTAACATTGCAATGGTAACCAACACTCCGCTTTGGGGTGAAAACGTCATTGACTCTCTCATTGGTAATTACAACGATAAAGGAATAGCCGAAAAACAAGCTCGCGACCGCAAAACCGCTGAATTTATCGACCACCGCTTGTTGAGCCTTACCGATGAGCTTTCTCTTTCAGAAAACGATATCGAGAAGTTCCAGCGCGATAAGAATGTCATCAATATGGGCGCTGAAGCTGAATTGATTCTTTCCCGTTTGGCTCAAATTGAAGATCAAACCGAGCAAACTTCGCTCCAGCTCTCGCTTCTTAAAAACACTCGCGACTTCCTCCGCAACAACGACAATAAATATTCCTTGCTCCCAATGGAGTCGGTTGCCGCCTCAACCCAAGAGTTGGCTACAGCCTACAACTCACTCATTCTGCAACGTATGACCCTGGCTGCCGGAGCGAAGGAAAACAATACTACCCTGCGAAACCTCGATCAACAGATCAACGCAAGCCGCGACAATATTCTCCTCACAGTAGAAAAAGCTATCGAAAGCCAACAAACCCGACTGGCTGAATACAAAGCGCGAAATCGCGAATATGAAGGAAAACTCCAGCAGTTCCCGGCCGAACAGCGCCTCTACCGCGCTATCGAACGCCAGCAAAACGTAAAAGAGCAACTCTACCTGTTCCTGCTTCAACAGCGTGAGGAGACTGCCCTTAGCCTTGCTAATGCTCAACCGGGTGCTATCATCGTGGACCAAGCATATACCCGTGTAGAGGCTCACACATTCTCAGCCAAGAAAACGGCAGCACTTATCTTATTTTTGACTCTTCTCATCCCAACTGCTTTAGTTTACTTGCTTGACAAAATGCGCACTAAAGTGCAGACCCGCAAAGAAATTGAAGCTCTTACCAATCTACCCATCCTGGCTGAAATTTCAAAAAGCCATGCCGCTGCCAAATATCCTTTGATTGTTAAGTCAGGCAACACATCGTCAGTGGCCGAGCAATTCCGTTTGGCTCGTGCCAACGCTCAGTTTATCCTCGGCAAGAAAGATGAGAAAGTAATTATCGTTACTTCATCACAATCAGGCGAAGGCAAAACATTTATCTCAATCAACCTTGCAGCTGCACTCTCAGGGTCCAACCACAAGGTGATATTGATTGGCTCTGATATCCGTCGTCCCAAATTGGCTGAATATCTTGGCATTGACAGCCGCTACGGCTTGACCGAATATCTGGCAAGCGACCGACTCACTCTGAGCGATATCATCATGAAGGCACCGCTCAAAGATTCCTCAATTGATATTATTTTAGCCGGCCCCATTCCTCCCAACCCCGCCGAATTGCTTACATCTGAACGCTTCGACGACCTCATCAAGCAATTGCGCGAAGAGTATGACTACATTGTCATTGACTCCGCTCCTGTCGGTTTGGTTTCTGACACGCTCACTTTGGGTCGCCTGGCTGATGCAGTTATCTACGTTTCGCGCATCGATGTTACCCACATCAAAGATTTCCAACTCATCAATGCATTGGGTGCCGATGAGCGTATGCCCAAAATGTCAATCATCATCAACGGCGCCAACCACCGCAAGGGCTACGGCTACTCTTATGGATATGGCTACGGTTACGGCTACGGCTACGGCCATAAGTCAAAGGATGAGTAATTC
>CAMWUH010000232.1 GCA_947177325.1 uncultured Bacteroidales bacterium | reverse complement strand
ACCTCGCTCCCGGGGGCGGCGCCGCCATCCGCATCACCGCCAAGTCTAAGTAAGCCCCGGAAGAAACATTAAAAAAACTGCGCTGAGATTAGATTTTCAGCGCAGCTTTTTTATCCTTATTTTGGGTTAATGTCAGATTGACGGTGAAAGGGGGGCGGTCAGCATATCGATAGCTGTCAGTTCATCAGGCATGAAGGTGGTGTTGTTGAGCGCCTTCAACGTTGTTGCAAGTTGCGCCTTGCTGCTTGCTCCTACGATAACCGATGTTACCGCGGCATCTTTCAGCAACCATGCGATTGCCATTTCGGCCAGTGATTGATTTCGTCCGGCGGCAATTGCGTTAAGGCCCTCGATTGATTTCAACAGCTGAGGAGTAAGATAGTCTGATTTAAGGAATTTGCCTTGCGAGGCGCGAGAGCCATCAGGGATAGCCCCGTTGAGATAGCGGTCGGTCAGCACTCCTTGCTCCAGAGGAGAAAATGCCGTAAACCCTACGCCTGAAGCTTTTGCGGCTGCGAGTGGGCCGTCGGAAACAACACGTCGGTCGATCATGTTGTAGCGACCCTGATATATGAGGCACGGGCAGTCGCGCGCGGCGAGATATTTGTAGGCTTCTGCAGCTTTGTCGGAAGGCCAGTTAGAGATGCCGACATAGAGCGATTTACCTCGGCGCACGATGTCGACAAGCGCCTGCAGCGTCTCCTCAATCGGGGTATGTGGGTCGTAGCAGTGGCTGTAGAAAATGTCGACATAGTCGAGGTTCATACGCTTTAGGCTCTGGTCGAGCGATGCCATCAGATATTTACGAGAGCCAAAATTGCCGTACGGCCCCGGCCACATGTCAAAACCGGCTTTTGTAGTGATTATCATCTCGTCGCGATAGGGCTGGAACGAGCCTTTCATCACAGCGCCAAATGTCAGCTCTGCCGACCCGTAGGAGGGACCGTAGTTGTTGGCAAGGTCAAAGCAGGTTATTCCACTGTCGAAAGCATAATGAAGTATCTCACGGCTGCGCGAAAGCGGGTCTACGTCGCCGAAGTTGTGCCACAATCCGAGCGAAATCCGAGGCAACAGCAATCCGCTGTGGCCACAGCGCTCATATTTCATCTTATTGTCATAGCGGTCATCAGCCGCGCGATAAGGTGGATTTATCATGGTATGTGTTTCAAAATATTTATGTGAGTGCTTAAAGGAAGAAACCGTCAAACGATAAATCTTCATCTATCTCGGGCCAATGAATTCCGAAATGGGAGAGAACAAAGTTTTTACGCTGGTCAGCATTGGCATTCCTTAGATTACGGTAATTATCAAAACGCTCTTCTCCCTTACGACCATCTTTAAGCTCAACCCATATTGATGAGTCGGTAACCCATATTTTTGACACATCATCGCGATTCATCAATTTTCTCCTTTCTTAAAAAATTCGTTCCAGCGATTGATAATAATTTCTCTGTTCTCGTCAAGAATAGCTTCGATCAGGCGTAGTTCATTCTTTTTAAAACCATAATTCTCTACAAGTTCAAGTTTTTCTATATTATATTTTGCCTGACAATCGCCTTTGGATATATGAACATGTATCGGTTCATGATCATTTGACCAAAAAAAGAAACGAAAACCTAATAAAATGAAAAGAGTTGGCATAGTGTAAATGGTTAATATATGCAAATATAAAGATTTACATCTTTATAATCAATCAATCGGCAATATTTTTTATATGACATTACATCAGATTGATGAAAAAGCATTATATTTGCATTTGCATACCGTCACGCAGAGGCCCGGTCACGGGCAATGCGGGTGGGATTGCAGTTGAAGCAGAGCATAATTAACTCTGCAGTAATATTTAGAACGCGTTTTAATCTCAGACAAGCTATCGAGCAACGAGAAATATCCGCGAAATTTAATTTGGTTAAAGATACTGAGTCAGAAGAATAATAAAGCAATCAGCCTAAAAAGGTTGAGAAGAAACAATTGAAAAAAAGCTGCGCTGAGACTTGGATTTCAGCACAGCTTTTTATTTTGATTTAAACGGATGTCAGATCGAGCGAAATCCGAGGTAACAGCAATCCGCTGTGGCCACAGCGCTCATATTTCATCTTATTGTCATAGCGGTCATCAGCCGCGCGATAAGGTGGATTTATCATGGTATTTGCATCATAAATATTAATATAGGAATCCAAATATCCATAGCGGGATTTTATTGCCAAACCCTAATTCAATATCATCGGCTGCTACAAAGCTGTCGGGAATATCGCGAATCTGATCAAATCCTTTTCCTTTGCCTCCAATCTCAAACAGATATCTATTATCAATTATGAAGTCACCGTCCTTTGCAACCCCTACCCTATGGCCTTCGCCCAGGAATGATGCAAAGCAACACTCCCGTTCAGCTCCGATTTTAGGTGACTCGAGCGCACACATCAGAGATGAATTGTTAAGTAAAATCTTTTGAGGTCTTGCTAAGCTTTTCGGTGTTTGAGTGGTTGCAAATATCTGTCTGACAATGCCTGCTCTGTCGAGAAGATCAAAAAGTTTTAGCAATTGGTTGCGTGTTGTCCCCATTAGCCCGGCCAGCGTGGTTAAATTTGGTTGATAGGGTTGAGATCCTGCAATAATTGATATAAGTCGTTTCGCTTTTAGAAGAGTCTCGTAGTCAATTCGTTTTTCAACAGCCGGTATATCAGAATCTATTACCGTCGTTATTGTCTGCTGAAGTCTGTTATAATAATCATATCTTCGCATCGATTTGTAAAAAGGGTAATATCCTTTTTCAAGATATTTGTGAAAATATCCCAAAACATCAAACTGCGATGAGATTGACGCTGCAAGCGTTTCGTGGTGGTAGAGAATATCGGTGAGAGTCAATCGTTCAAAGCCGGCATGTCCCTCAAACATGAGAAATTCCCTCAATGAGAGACCGGGGAGAGTATACATTGAGCAACGCCGCGACAAGTCGCCAATTGAATGGTCTATGACAAGGAGCGATGAACTTGTGAAAACAACGTGGAGCTCGGGATAAGCGTCATAGAGATTTTTGATTTGGCGCTCCCATCCCGGTAGTCGATGGACCTCATCAAGATAAAGAAATGAAACCCCTTGCTTGATTAAGGTCTCAGCCAAATCGATAAGGCTATGATCAGCAAACCACAGATTGTCGAGCGAGGCATAAAAAGATAC
>CAMWUH010000231.1 GCA_947177325.1 uncultured Bacteroidales bacterium | reverse complement strand
TTTTTCAAGCTGCCGATTCAACTTTTTTCTGTTATTTCTTATCCCGAACTCGCGTATACAGGTTATTTTACGAGTTGTTTCTTTCCGTTGATAATGTAGAGACCGGGACGGAGATTTGAGCGGTCGCTATATGAGCGACCATAAAGGTCGTAGATAGTGGTGGTGGCATCGGAATTGTCGGTAGCGATGTTTTCCACGCCTGAAGTATTATCATCGGCGTTTGCATCTTTTCTCACTGCTACATCATCGTAGGCAAAATAGGCGGGTTGTGAAAATCCATAACCGTTATCAGAAGAGCCTTTGATGTTGAATGTTACTTTTTCAACGAGGCCGAGATCGTAAAGGTCAAATTTGGTCCAGTCCGTAACGATATTCTCAGGTCCGTCGCAAAGATAAAACTCAGCGGTGCCGGTCACCTCGCCGTTAAGATAGCCTTTAGCTACGATTTTAACCCAGTCGTCTTCGCCGATATTGGCAGTCAGGCTGTTGCCGTTAAGATAGCAGTTGAGAGCGTAGGTGGTGTTTGTGACGTACATGTGGTCGATTACACGGGCGACGCCATCTTTAAATTCGAGGAACGGGAGTGATTCTTCGCTGAGACCGAACCCGCTGTTATCTGAATAGCCAAATTGAACAGCAAAGTTATCTGATCCGTTATGACCGTTTCCCGAGGTTGTCAGATCCATGTCGGCATTACCGTTGTAGACAGTCAGCTGGCTTTCAAATCCGCCGAATTGCTCGATGTCGGCCGAACCATAGTTGGAGATTGCATGGCCTCCTGACCAGTAGCACCATGAGCCATAGCCTTCAGAAAGGCGATTAAACAGCCAAGTGTTGTTTTCGTCACACCACCAATAGGCTTTCTCTATCTCCATGACACCCCAACCTTCGGGTCCATAGAGCAATTCACCGCCATATTGCGGATCACTGATAAGGGAAGACCAATTGCACTCGCCGACGAAATTTTCATCGCCTTTGTAATCGGCGTCTTCAAAAGTTAAAATCAGGAACTCGTCGTCAGTAGACTGAGCAGAAAGGCATGTTGCCTGAGCGGCAACAGCGAGAAAGAGTAAAATCTTTTTCATTGTTGAATTGTTGATTAATGATTTGGTTAATGATTGATGTTATGTATTTAAATCTATCTGATTAAGATTTTCTGTCGGTTACGGATATACAACCCGGGGCCGGGATTTGTCACTCGACGACCTTGAAGGTCGTAAATAATATCGTCGTCACCTGTCGCGGCCGCGTCAAGTATGGGAGTAACTGTCAGGAGATCGCGACGAGTGATAAAAATAGGATTGTCGTCATAACCGGGATCAAGATGCAAGTCGTGGAAACCGGAAACTTCTGTCGAAGTTTCTCCAAGCCAGCCGCAATATTGGAAAATACCGGTCGCAACCCTTATGAAATTTATCTCGTCGAGAACAACAGGTTTTCCCTCATCGTCAACCGCCCAGTCGATGTCAAACGTAGAGTAATCGTCGGAGTTAAGAGAGCAGTCAACATATCCGTAAGCTTCGGGAGCATATCGGTAAAGCACCCAGTAGTTGCCTTTTCCCGATTGGTCGATGCCGTTGTTAGGGAGTTTGCCACCTTTAAAGGTCAAAGTCTCTCCCTCTTCCCATAGGGGCCAGTAGCTCTGACGATGAAATGAATTTTTGATGTGGTAGCCGACTGAATCGCGGAGCTCACCGTTTTCAGTCCAAGATGCTTCCCAATAGAGATAATCGTCGTAGAGCGAGAACGGTTGTTTATGTTCGCCGGTTTCAGCTGTTGGCTTATGGTAGGTGATTGAGAAATCGTGGATTTCACGGTCGTAATATTCCCAACCGGCCAATTCATACCATTTAGCTGTTTTAACGTTATCACCGACACCAACATAAACGATACCCGGCTCAAACGAGCCTCCAATAGTTTCGCTCCCGTAGACCGGATCAGCGGCAGCGTAAAATCCGTTGCCGGTGATGCGTAGGTCTGACCCGGGCAGATTTTTTACCGGATGGTCAAACTCTACGGTGATATATCCGCCATAAGTTCCCAAATGAATTAATTCGCCATTGCGTAAACTTTCTGTAGCTGCGGCGCAAACCTCTTCATGAGTAGAGGTTTCTGTCGCTTCGGGTAGAGTGTTGATAAACTGCCCCGGCGCAGGGTGAAGCTCAAGTACGGTAATATCCTGAGTCTGACCGGTCAAAGATAATGCTACTGTTAATGTAGTCGTCAATGACAAAAGTGGTTTTGAAAATTTCATATTTGATGGTTTGATGTTTTATTTCGAATAATTGGGAATTGCTAAAATATGTGCCGGATTGATATAGACCTTTTGCGGACTGAAAAGTTCCGTTCCGTCGGGAGTATATCCATACAGGTAGCCTGCTGTCGCATAGCTTCGGGCGTCGGTAAAATAGATATTGCGTGTGTAGGGGCTGATATAAAGCTCGTAGGGTGAAGTAAGCTGCTTTATTTTCTCGGTTATTTCGGGAGTATAGATGCCCTGGGTGACTGTGCCTTGCGCAGGGTCGATTGTATTTATATAATATGTATAATCGCCTGTGATGTAGGAATATCGGCTACCGATAGTGTAGAATAATTGACCGTCGGTGGTGTTGTAAGTGCAAGGAAAATCAAACACTTGATAAGTATCGGTTTCGCAATCCAATATGACGGTCTTAGGCTCGATATAGTAATAATCGCCGCAGGAGTTGATGCAGAGATAGCGACCGGCTTGCGAAATTTCGCCATAGAGATTGATGCATCCGGTGTCGATAGAGCGCAACGGAGTCATGGTTTGCGGGTCAATAACATCGACAGTAGTTTCATAGTCGTGATTTTCTGAGAAAGCATATCCACCGGTATTGGCAACATAGAGCCTGCCGTCGTAAAGTCTGATACCCTCGGGTTCCCAACCTGTCGGACAAGTTGCAACTACTTGCCGGGTATCGAGGTCAATTTTAGCAACATAACCTTTCTCAAAGTGTTCTTGGCCGCAGATATGGGCGTAACTCGTCACATAGAGATATTTGCCATCAGAGCACATACGCCTGTTGTTAGGCACGTTTTCGGTTGCTCCGCAGGCTGTTCCATCGGGTCTGATATATTGAATGATATTTGAACAGTTGATGCAAATGTCAATCAATTCATAGTTGATTAGCAAAATTTGAAGCAAGCCAAATATATTTCAGCCAGCTGT
>CAMWUH010000230.1 GCA_947177325.1 uncultured Bacteroidales bacterium | reverse complement strand
CCTTAGTGAGGTCGGCGGTGTATCGACCACCAGCGGGGTTGTCGCGCAACGGGCTCAGATAACTGTAATCGCGGTTTTGCCAACAGGTAGAAAATTTCTCCATAACGCCGCCGCAACATTTGGAAAATCGGGTGTCACAAAGCGTTCCGGCGCTGTCGGTCAGCACCTGTCGGCGTGTATCGGCCACAGCTTTTCTTGCCGCATCTGTGGTTATTCGCGTAACTCCCTGATAGCGTTGACAATGGTCGTCGGCGCAGACATCAAACAATCTATGGGCTTCGCGATCGGTGTAAGCTATGAAGCGTTCAGCCGTGTTAATCGTAGTCAATCCGCAATTGCAATCTTCGCCTTCACGGTTAGCGTTGCGTTGCGCTATCTGCGCCATAACCCACGAGCGCGATATGACGGCATGGGCTCGCAGCAATTGCTCCGACGATGTGGCCGACATCTCTGAGGAAATCACACTCTCCAGATATTTTTCCACATCGATTTCATTGATTACCACCACTTTGTCGCCTTCTGCAACAAAACGCACGGCTCCTTCAAAGGATTGGTCGATATGCTGCTGCCAGTGGAAATCAATACCGATCATCACGTTCCTGACCGTGAAACGAGAATCAGAGCCGTCAGGGTCAAACCTATCAATCTTAGCCCCCGTTGCAGAGTCAACCACTTCGCCGTCAATTACCTTCAAGGTCAATTCGCCAAGTCGGGAAAAGCCTCTGTCAAGACTGATTGTCACCTCTTCAGCAGTCAGAATACCGACTTTTAACCGGGGAACACATTCGCCGGCTTCAGTCAACTCCGATGGGTCGTAGCACAATTCGCTGAACAACCGAAGCAAAGTCGGCGCATCAATCTTTTCCCATTCTTGCTCGCGGGGAGCCACCATCACTCCGCCCAAGTCGACCGACGCAGGGCTGACAAGAATTTCTCCGTCGCCCGTTCCGAAATTGGTAGGGCGATGACGTCGGCGAGGTATGATAACAAATTCCACGTTAGAGTCGTCAACCCGATGGCACAGGATATTAACCGGAGTTTCCTCTCCGGGGGTCGATACGGGCAATTCAGCCATAGCTCCGGCCAGCATTTCTTCAGCATCATCCACAGAGCAAACAAGCCGAAGAGTGGCGAAAGGATAGCTCGACTTAACCGGAAGCGACTCCCTTCCTACGGCTTGAAAATGGAAATGGTCAGGAGCCGAAGCGCCACATCGAGGTCCGTTGTAAAACACCGTAAAGTCAGGCAGTCGCAGAGCCAAACGGGCCATATCCGCGGCGCGTCCGTCAATCAGTTGGGGAGTGTGATCGTTGGCCACGATAGTGAGGTGGCGGCTGAATATCGGGAATGGATTTACCAAAACAGAATAATTCAGCCAAGGAATTAAAATTTGCTCCTCGGGGCGATTGGCTTCACACAGAAAGCATGGTCGCTTGGCTATAGAGGCGGCATCGACCTTCGCCGCTGACGAAACTATGCGGGAGGGGTTAAAAGTAACCTCCCATGTCACATTGCCGGGCAACTCAACCCTGCGCGATTTGCAAGCCGCCAACGCCTTAAATCGCTCGGCAGCCTGAGGCCAGCGGCGCAACTGCTCGGCCAGAAAGTCATCAATTTTGTCAAGAGAGAAGTTCATCGCGCTGACGCTGTTTGTTAAGTTGTCGACGAGCCTCGATTTCGGCTGTGCGCAGTGAGTCCTTATATAAGTTGTTGATATTCTGCTTCTCTATGCTCAGCGCGGCGTCGGAATTACCCTCCCAGCGGCGGCAGAGGTAAAGCACATCGTAAATGCGCCCGATACGATAACGACGTGAAATCAGCAAGCCTAAAGCATAGTCCTCACCGTAGCTGACGTTGGGCACACCGATTTGGCGAAGCAATCCTGTCAGGAAGGCTCTCGGAGCGCCGAGACCATTGATGCGCAATGCATTGTTGCGACCGTTATCATCGGTCCACTCGCGATGGTCTATCACGCCGGGGGGTATCGGGTCAAGGTTAAAGTTGGTCAGGCTGTAAGAGCCAATCACCATGCCGCAGCGCTCGCGACGGAACGTATCGACAATCTGCTGCAATGTAGCGGGCGATGAGTAGAGGTCGTCGCTGTCGAGCTGCACTGCATAGCGTCCGCAAAGATGATGATTTACAGCAAAATCCCAGCAACCGCCGATACCCAAAGAGTCGCTGCCGGGGGTAATGACTATCAGTCGGGGGTCGTCGGCCGCGATTTCGCGCACCCTCTCCGACGTACCGTCATTTGAGTGATTGTCAACGACTATAACGTTATATTGAAAATCGGCCGCTTGACCGAGAGCGCTTTTAACAGCCTCGGCAATGGTGCGCACGCGGTTTTTCACCGGAATAATCACCGAAGCCTCAACCGGATAGCGCTGAGCATCTTCGGGCACCTCAAATTCAGGGGCCAACCACGCGTCGATGGCTTTAAGATGGGCTGTGGCAATAGCCTCCATCTCAATCTGGCGAGCGCGGTTAGAGGGGTCGACGTAGTCAAATTGTTTCTGACCCGAGGCGCGGTTGTCAGTTTCGACAATATCATAAAGCATTTCCCTGACATGCACCACCCGGCCCTTGCGTTGCATCCATAATCGCGCAGCATAGAGTGCGCCGAAATTCAGCGCCGGAGGGAGTGTGTCTACCATCTGCCTTAGTGCTTCGGTGTCAAACACCATCATTGCCCCGAAATTAAAATCGTCGCGCACGGAGCCTTCCATACAGTCAATCAAAGGCGTAGGCGTCACCGCTCCTGCAGCCGTTACGGCGCGATAGTCGCTGTAAAGCATCCGTCGGGCAGGCGCGTCGGCAAGCAGAGTGTTCAAGCGTTTAATCATGCCATAGCCGGGAGTGAAACGTTCCGACGTAGTGATTATGGCAGTGAAGCGAGCTGTGGCGTTAGCTGCAATTGCACGCAGACCGTCGGTTGTCATCGGCGACGGAGCAATCAACGTTTCCGCACCGTCAACAGTAACTGCCGGCGCCTCCGGAGCATTTATAACGGTTATTTTGGTTTTGATATCGGCAGCATCGGCCTTGAGCGCATCAACGGTTGCCTTGACTGTTGCCGCATCCGAAACAGGTATATAAAATTCAATCATAGCGTATTATAATTATCGCTGTAATAAGTAACTTTTTAAAATTAAACGATATTATTTCTAAAGCAACTACTTAACAAATTCTTTTATAC
>CAMWUH010000229.1 GCA_947177325.1 uncultured Bacteroidales bacterium | reverse complement strand
CTTTGGGGAGAGTCAGCACCACGTCGGTATACTCCATTTTTCTGAAAATCTTTTGCGGGTCGCTGATGTCAACCTTGATGGTCATTGTCCAATCGACATCGACATGGCGCAAGCTTTGAATTTCTTCAGGAATGTCGGTCTTTTCGTAGTCAAAATCGCCGGTGATATCGGTCAGGTCGTAAGCCTCGATGCGCTCGGAGGCATCGGCTATCGGGTCGTCGATTTGAGCTATATCGCGCACGGTAGGTTTAATCGGCGCCGGGGTGATAAGCTGGCGGTCGATGCTGATTTCGTCAGATGAGATTTTTCCTGACTCCATCACAACATATTGGCCGTCAATCTCTTTGATGGTTGAATTTTCAGACGGATGAAGAATGTTCCGGAGCTCGATTTCGTCAAGATTGACCGGCACAACGAGGTCGCGAACCTGAAATTGCATAGTTTTGTCGAGGTCGCTGAGGTCGTAGTTGTCGTCGACACATGAAGTGAGAGCAAACGAAGTAACGGCAGCAAGCGCTACGAATTTAAAGCCGTTGGTCATAATGTTGATGAATTAAAATAATATGAATGACTGTTTGTATTTTTTATTCTTAAAAAAGAAACGTGGTGTCAACTACTTGACTTGCTGATGAATTTTGTGGATGAGAGAAAAAGAAAAAAGATAAGAGAGAAAGTAAGATAATTAGAGAGATTTTTGAGATTAGCTAACGAGAGTTATGATTGTCACGTTAACGAAAATAAGTGGTAATCATTAGTTAAACACAAAATTACTGAAATTTGTTTAAAAAACTTTATTTTTTTATGTTTTGTCAAGACGGAATCAGGCGGGAGCGGGCGGGAGAGACTTCGAGTGTGCATTGCAGACCCTCCACTACGGGCATATTGTTGTCAATGTGGCCAATCGGGGCGCCGAAGCTGACGGGGCACTCCACACCGACAAGGGCATTATCAAGCATCTGCTCCATGGAGGCGAAATTGCGATCGGGACGATAGTCGGTAAATTGGCCTATAATCAAGCCGGCTACTCGATTGAGCGCTCCGCTCAATCTCAATTGATATATGATGCGCTCAACTTTATAAATCGGCTCGGCAATATCTTCGATAAACAAAATTGTGTCGGATAGACCCAAAAGGTCGTAGGGGGTTGAAATCAACGCCTGCAACACTGCGAGGTTTCCCCCAACCAATCGTCCCCGGGCCACTCCCGGTCTGTTATATTCAGAGCCGGCCCACTCCAGCGGGTCGATTCCACCACCGCTCAAGATGGCCCGAAGCCGTCGATTCGGTTCAAAATCATCATCATGGAGCGCCAAAGCTTTGGCCATAGAGCCATGTATTGAGGCTATCCGCTTTGATTGCATCAGGGCATGAAGGGCTGAAACATCGCTGAAACCGATTAGCCATTTTGGGTCGGCCTCCAAGGGCAACGTAGCCAACTCGGGGAGCAGATGCACGCAGCCATAACCGCCACGGGAGCACAGCACAGCGCGAACTTCAGGGTTGAGCAGGACGGCTTTCAAGTCGGCTAAGCGATTGTCGGTCGAGGCAGAATATGACCCCTCGGTTCCACCGGCATGAGGGGCGACGACAGGCCTGAAACCCCACTGACGCAGATGGGTGGCGGCGCCGTTGATATAGTCGGGATTAACGGCAGAGGCGGGCGAAACTATTGCTACGGCGTCGCCGGGGCGAAGCGAGGGGGGAAAGATTATCGACATGATTGGATTGATGAAATGATTTTTTATGCGAGGGTCAGCGGGTGGCCGTAAAGGATATGCGCTTAAACGCGAGAATAGGCACGAGTTGGCCAATCACCATACAAAGCACAATGAAGATCGTCGTAAGCCCGTTGGACTGAAATAAATACATATAATGAGAAAAATCGGCTTCGCCGCGGGCGGTCAGCGCCATCACGAAAGCTTGAATAGTGCGATAAGCATAAATGCCCGGAATCATCGGCAACAGAGCGGGGAAAGAGAACGTTTCAGGCGGACACTTGACGCGCTTGGCCACAATAATCGACAGCAACCCTACGGTCAGCGCACCGACAAAACTGGCAGCTATCAGGTTAACCCCCAGATTGTGGGTCAGTATAAAGCGAGTGATATGGCCGGCGGCTGCGATGATGCCACACCAAAGCAACGCCCTGCGCGGAGGATGACTGATCGCGCCAAAACCTATACCGGCTATGGCTGCAAAAAATCCGTCTTGTATCACCTCGGCTATCATTTCGCACGCACTTTTTTATACTGGTTGAAACATATCTACTCTGAGCAACAGAATGGCGCAAGCCATTCCGGCCGCTATGCAGGCCGTTAGCAACAGTGCGTTCATAAATCGGGAGAAAGCACACAAATAATGCCCCGCAAGCATATCGCTAACAGCATTTATATATGGGATGCCGGGAATGAGAAACAACACCGACGTGGCCAAAGCCACATTAGGCGTAGCTGTCAATCCCGCCACAAAATATCCTATTATCGAAATCAATGCCGCCACGAAGGCCGACAACGCAAACACCGGCTTGGCATCCATGCCACGGCCCATCAGCCACGTTTTCAGCCTGAAGCCGGCCAAAGTAGCTATCCCCACCAGGGCCACTGCACCCCAGTCACCGCCGAATATGCGACAAAACGACATATTGGCTGCCACTACCAAAAGCCACACCCACAGCGGCGACATACGCCCGCTGTCAACTATGCGCCAAAACATCTCGGCAGCGCGGTCAACCGTGATGCGCTTCTCAGCAACCTTCCAAGACAAGTTGCTCAACCGCGTGTTGATAGCAAAATCTATCGGCAATTTGGCTATAGGCGCTTCATATTGCACACATTCATTGCCATCAGCGCGGGTCAACGCCACCAAAACGTGACTTGGCAAAATAACCAGGTCAACGCGGCCGTCAACGGCAGCCGCCATGCGGTTGAGATTTTTCGTAATGCGCAAGCAGGTGGCGCCACAACCGAGCATCACTGAAGCATACTCGCAAAAAAATCTACACAACCTGGCCGACGGCGAGGAGAGTTCACCATCAGCCTGACAAGTGTGAAACTTTTTTCGCGATTTGAATTTCATTTCAATAGTTGAAGCGAGGCCTTGCGGGATTGTTGTTTATGCAAATATAGCAATTAATCGCGCAAAAACAAAGTTACGTAAGGGGAACCGGGTCTTAGAGCCGGTTCTTAACCTCCGGAGCGGTATATTCGTCGGC
>CAMWUH010000228.1 GCA_947177325.1 uncultured Bacteroidales bacterium | reverse complement strand
GTCGTTATTGGGAAAAATGCATGGATAGGAGCCGGCTCAACGATATTGCCGGGAGTTACCATAGGCGAGAATGCAGTGGTCGGAGCTGCAAGCGTGGTAACCAAGGATGTTGCTCCCAACACAATTGTGGCGGGTAATCCGGCGCGGGTCATCAAGGAAATTCCTCAAAAGTAAGGTTATGAAAAGCAGAAAATCTTTGATGATAGTTGATCCCCAGGTTGATTTCGTCAATGGATCGCTCCCGGTCGACGGCGCTCCCGAGGTGATGGATAAGTTGGCTGAATACATTGCTCATAATCCCGACGAATATCGTCTTATAATAATCACCGCAGACAATCATCCCGATAATCACTCCTCGTTTAAAGAGAATGGCGGGGAGTGGCCCCGTCATTGTGTGGCGCGAAGCGACGGTGCTTCCATCGTGTCGCCGTTACTAAAAGCCTTGAAAGTTAACGATGCTCCATACGTTGTTTTGGCCAAAGGCGAACATCCTGAAGTGGAAGAATATTCTATTTTCAAGAATCCCATAGCTGCTAAAAAGATTGTTGATCTTATCAATGAATACGATATTGATCAGATTGATGTTTGCGGCATCGCCGGCGATGTTTGCGTTTACAACACTCTGACCGATGCTTTCAACTTTCTCAAAGGCATCAAAATTAAAGTGCTGAAACAATTTTGCGCATCAATAGATGGCGGATTGCGGCTCAACCAATTGCCCGACGAGATTGTTTTATAGCTGTAGCAGATCCATTAAAGGCTCTCTGCAATGCGTTATGAATCCAACAATCAAAACAAAGCGGGCCTACGACGCTGCAAGCGCCGATGATGGCTACCGCATTTACGTAGACCGCCTTTGGCCGCGCGGGCTGTCACACGAAACCTTCCATTACGACCTATGGGATAAAGAAATAGCGCCCTCAACCGAGTTGCGTCAATGGTTTCACGCCAACAGTCAAGAGGAGTGGCCCGAATTTGAACGTCGTTACGAGGCCGAGCTGCAGGCTAATCCGGCCTTAGATAAATTGAAAGCTCTGATTGCCGAAAAACCGGTTGTCACTCTACTATATTCATCACACGACGAACAACATAACAACGCCATCGTCCTCCGCAACATGTTAGTGGCCGTGCCAAAATTATGAATTTTGACACAACGCCATTTAATTCCGGATCGGCTAACCCGACTTAATGGAAAAAGCTCTACTCAACGTCGAAGCCGGCGTTGCGAACGGCTGCTATAACTTCTTCGTCGGCGGGCGTGCCTACGACGGTTGCTTTGCCGGTCGAGAGGTTTACTTCTACTTCCTCAACTCCATTGACTCCGGCGATAGCTTTTGTTACGCTTGCTTGACAGTGGGGGCAATTCATCCCTTTGATAATGTATTCTTTATTCATTTCAGCAGTGATTTTATTTGTTGGTAAATAACGTTTGATAAGAGTTATAATCAGCAGAGTAACCAATATTGCAGAGCAAATGGTGGGGAAGAGGGCAAACTCTGTTCCGTTGTGGCAGCAATGGGCGGCCATAGGGTCGAGAGCAAACCACTTCGCCGGCAGCAGATAATCGATTAACAGCCCGAAAGCCATTGCGCCAACAACGATTGCTGTCAGATACATGGCTGCGGAGCGTCGCCCCATTTCGCGCGAAATCAACGTGAATGATGCAAAATTGGCAGCCGGTCCGGCCATTAAGAGCACTAACGCGGTGCCCGGCGAAAGACCTTTCATTACAAGCGATAATGCAATAGGAATTGAGCCGGTGGCGCAAACATACATCGGTATGGCAATAATAAGCACCATTATCATCGATAATATCGGTTTATTTCCAAGTGCAGAGAAAAAGTCGGCGGGAACGTAAACGGTTATCAGCGCTGCGATAATCAATCCGGCAACCAACCATGGCCCGATACTGCCAACTAAATCAATAAAGCCATAACGGAGCGCATCAACTGATTTTTGCCAAAAGTTGCGCTTCTGACCAACATTTACGTCACACGCTGCAATCGGAGCGGTTGTTGCGTCGGAAGCTTTTTCTTTGCGACCTACAAACAAGCCGCCACCAACAGCAGTTACCAATGCGGCAATCGGACGGATGATAGCAAAGGCCGGGCCGAGCATCGCCCACGTGGCTGCAATGCTGTCAACCCCTGTTTGTGGAGTTGCTATCAAAAACGATGTTGAGGCTGCTTTTGATGCACCATTGCGTTTCATTGCGATGGCTGTAGGTAGCACACCGCATGAACAGAGCGGCAACGGCACGCCGATTAACGCTGATTTAACCACCGACTTCCATCCGGTGCCGGAAAGATGGCGGGCAAACGTAGACTGCGGCACAAATGCGTGGAGCAAACCTGCAATAAAAAAGCCAAGCAAGATGTAAGGCGACATCTCGTTCAGCATAAAAAGAAGGGAATTTATAAGGGACATATTCTTATCTTCAACCGGGTTTGTTGCAAAGATAAGAAAAAAACGGCAATGGCGGGGTATTTTTAATTAATGTTGGTTGAAAACCTTATTCGGCATTGTTTTCAAGCCATTGGGTGCGCACCTTGTCGGGGAGATGTGTAACCTTGAAATTGGAGAATGTGGCGCGAAATCCGTTGCCGTCGGGACAAGCAGCAAACATACCTATTCTGACAGGATGATTAGCCTCAACCCAGGCATTGCGCATCATAAAATATTCCTTGTCGTCAAACGAGTAGAATATTTCAACGGCATCGAGGCGGCGCACCGCTTTAATCCAGATTGAATCGACCGGCCGGTCAAGCGCAATGACACTCCAGTCAGAGGTCGTGTGGGTAACTACGGTGCTCAGATTGTATTTCCCGTCGACAAACTCAATACCGGTCTTAATATAGTTTTCGTGGTCGAGGCGTATCATCATGCCGGCCTGGTCAAAGCGTACCTTGTAGTCGCCGGTAATTTTGACTTTGGCTTCAAATTCACCGCCATATTCGGCATAATAGAAGGGAGCGTCGTCGACGGTGAACCCGTAGTGGGATATGCGCCAGTAGTCGCTTTTGGGGGTGACGTCCATAATAAGGCGGTCGCCATCGATTTGCCATGACTCAGGTTCGTTAAACCAGTTCATTTTCTCAAGCGACTGGGCGCCGGCGCCTACAGTAAGAGCCAGTAAGGCCACGATTATAAGTAACTTTTTCATGATGATTGGAATTGAGTTATTTCCGACAAAATTAGTTGAAATGAAGTTTATCGGCAATAGTTAGA
>CAMWUH010000227.1 GCA_947177325.1 uncultured Bacteroidales bacterium | reverse complement strand
TTATAGCACGGTGTATTGGTTTAACCTCTCTATGGCATGCTTCCTGTATGCCATAGCATGGGTGGCGATGCCGGCTATAGCCGGGTTGTTTCATGGTGGCGACGAATTGGTTGACCTCGGCCGGGTGATGTTTCTATCGTTTCCGCTGACGGCTTTGAGCATTGTGCAGAACAATCGGCTCACCAAGCAGATGAATGTCAGGCCTATCGCCATCGTCAATTTTATCAGCTTGACCATTGGGGGCATAGTGGGCATAGTGATGGCCGTGAAAGGCTTCGGAGCCCGGGCTATTATATGGCAAACATTGACGCTTAACGCAGCTAAAGCCGTCGGGCTTGGCGTGGCATCGAAATGGAAGCCGCAATTCTACATGTCGTGGTCCCGGCTCAAAGGCTACATGAAAGTAGGGCTGGGAATGAGCGGCACGTCGCTACTGAATGTGGTGTTTCAAAACATCTACTCATTTTTTATCGGCAACCGAGCCGGATTGGTGCCGCTCGGCTATTATACTCAGAGCGACAAATGGAGCAAAATGGGGATTACGGCAATCACTCAGGTGCTGACATCAACGTTTTTGCCGGCGCTCGCTGAAGTGCAGGATGAAGATGAAAGGTTTGTCAACGTGGCTCGACGCATCGACCGCTTTACCGCTTATATGCTCTTCCCGGCAATGTTATGGCTCATAGTGATGGCTACGCCATTGTTTCACCTTCTGTTCGGGACAAAATGGGATGCGTCAATACCGTTGTTTCAATTGTTGCTTGTCAGAGGAGTGTTTACGGTTCTCAATTCGCTCTATGGCAACTTCATATTGTCGAAAGGACATTCGCGGGCGATTTTTCTGCTTGAGCTGCTGCGCGACAGTGTGGCTATTGCAGCGATAATCATCACGCTCCCGATGATAACATTGTCAACCACCACCAATCTGACCTCCGGGCTTCAGATGTTTTTGTGGGGACAAGTGATTGCATCGGCCGTTGCATGGCTCGTGACTTTGATTTATACCGCGCGCTACACCGGCATTGCTACCCGCGAGCTATTGGCCGATGCAACGCCCTATCTGCTTGTCGCCGCTTTGGCAGCTGCAGCAATGATTGGGATTTCGCTGCTCGACCTCTCGCCTTTGGCCACGTTGTCGCTTCAAGGGGTTATCGGAGTGGCGGTGTACGGGTTTATTTGCCGATATATCCCCTCGTCGGCTCAAACCTTTATCATCGACCACCTGCGAAATCGCCGTCGCGACGATTAGACTAAATTCGGGGATTGCAAGAGATTGAACGATTTTTGCTCCTCTTGTGTTTGGAAGTTATAAAGTGATTTTATAATTTTGGGAAATCAAAATTTACGATTAATACCTACAAAATCTCTAACGACCATGTTGACTAACGACGACCTCCTTAATCTGCAACACCGTGGCATATCGGCCCAACAAGTTGCCGAACAACTGAAATGCTTCGAAACCGGCTTCCCCTATCTGTCATTACAGGCAGCCGCCACTCCGGGCAACGGCATTACGGTTCTGACTTCAGAGCAAGAACATGATGCAATCAAACGCTGGGACCGCTACCTGGCTTCGGGAGGCGAAGTTATAAAAATGGTGCCCGCTTCGGGGGCTGCGTCACGCATGTTTAAAGCGATGTTTGAATTTGCTGACGGCGACACCGACTCAACCGACGGTAACAAAGCCGCCGAAGAAGTTCTTGATCATATTGACCGATTCGCATTTTTCGACGACCTCAATGCAGTGCTGATAAAGACTCTTGGCAAAGATGTTGACAAACTGCTCAAAGAGGGACGTAATCGCGACATTATTAAAGGCATCATAAGCCCCGAGGGTCTGAACTACGGCAACCTGCCTAAAGGTTTGCTGAAATTTCACGCTTACTCCGACGGGCACTCTCGAACTCCTCTTGAGGAGCAACTTGCCGAGGGTGCTCAAATGGCGCGCACGGCCGACGGCAAAGTAAGGGTACACTTCACCGTCTCAGCCGACCACCGCGACCGCTTCAACGCCATGCTTGCTGAAGTGCTTCCCGAATTAGAGCATAAAACCGGGCTGAGATATGAAGTAACACTCTCGGAACAAAAACCGTCGACCGACACAATTGCTGCTAACGACGACAACACTCCCTTCCGCGACGATAGCGGCGCCTTGGTGTTCCGCCCCGGAGGCCACGGTGCATTGATTCAAAACCTCAACGACCTTGATGCAGCCGTAGTGTTCATTAAGAATATTGACAACGTTGTGCCCGACCATCATCGCAAGCCTACCGTCCACTACAAGAGAGTGCTGGGTGGCTATCTGATGGAAATTCACGACCAAGTTGCAGCCATAACGGCAGAGCTCAAAACCGACGTAACCCACGAACGCTTGGCCGAAATAGCCGATTACCTGACTAAAACTTTCTGCATCAAATTCCCTGCCAACCTCGATGACAACTCAATGAAAGGCATAATAATTGAAAAACTCAACCGCCCGATTCGTGTGTGCGGTATGGTGCGTAACGAAGGTGAGCCGGGCGGAGGACCTTACGTAGTGAATGAGCCTGACGGCACCACTTCGCTGCAAATTCTTGAAAGCACGCAGATTGACAAAGCTGACGACCGCGCTGTGGCTATGATGCAACAATCCACCCACTTCAACCCGGTTGACTTGGTTTGCTATATCAAAGATGTTGACGGCCAAAAGTTTAATTTGCCTGATTACGTTGACCCCTCCACCGGTTTTATCTCCTCGAAATCACTCCATGGCAAATCACTCAAAGCGCTGGAGTTACCGGGCTTATGGAATGGCGCGATGAGCCGTTGGCTCACAGCAATGATAGAGGTACCGGTGTCAACCTTCAATCCCGTTAAGACCATCAACGACCTATTGCGCCCCGCCCACCAACAAGCATAAGATTTTGGCGTCGGGGTAAACAGATCGACCGTCTCTGACAAGTAATTTTGGACATTGAAACAGGGTGACTTTTCAATGTCCAATTCTTTTGTAGTCGCATGCCACAACAGACAATAGATCATCGGTTGGATGACTATATGCTACAAGTGCTACACTGCTACACGGGAGTGCCTACTGCTACACATGATACATGATACATGATACACGATACACATGGTTGATACTGCTATCTGAAATCAGTGTATCACGTGTATCAGTGAGAGTAGCTAAATGGGTTGTGGGTCGCCACTGTTTTTGAGGCTCTAAGAGCTGCGAAGCAGCGATGTTTGTCCCAAA
>CAMWUH010000226.1 GCA_947177325.1 uncultured Bacteroidales bacterium | reverse complement strand
CCCCCGACCCTGCCGACCCCCGCAATCGCATGACCGTGGTGGGCAACCCGTCGCTGTCTGATGTCAGAGTGATGATGGTTGGCGTGCGCAACACCGCTTCAACCACCCACAATGCCGTTGTTTGGGTCAACGAGCTGCGCGTAACCGACTTCGCGCAGCAAGGGGGCTACGCTGCCAAAGCCAACGTCAACCTTACCCTCTCCGATCTGGCCACCATCAACGTAGGCGCCCACGTCGAAACCGCAGGCTTCGGTGGCGTTGACCAGGCGCTCAACGACCGCCGAATGGACGACTATCAGCAAATCAACTTCGCCATTCAAGGCGATATCGGCAAAATCGTGCCGCAGAAAGTCAAGCTCCGCGCTCCTGTTTTCTACTCCCTCACCAAAGAGAAAACATCACCTCAATACAATCCCCTCGACCAAGACGTGAAGCTTCAGGATGCCCTTGACGCAGCCCCCGACAAGCACGCCCGCGACTCTATCGAGTCATTTGCCATAGAGCGCACCACACGCGAGAACTTCTCTCTCTCAGGCCTCAAATTCGATATTACATCGCCCACCCCCATGCCCTGGGACCCCTCTAACTTCACCCTAAACTTCTCATTCAGCAAGCAGTCGAAGGTTGACCCCACCACCGAGTATGAGCACACCAACGACTATCGCGGCTCGTTCCAATACAGCTACAACCCTCTGCCCAAGGCATTCAAGCCTTTCAGCTTCATCAAGTCCAACAACAAAAACCTGAAATTCTTCAAGGAATGGGAGTTGCAATATCTGCCTAACACCTTCTCGTTCCAGACCAACATGTCGCGCTACTACTACGAGCAGCAAACCCGCTCCGAAGCCGACAACTTCTTCCAGCTCCCCGTTTCGGTGTCGAAAAACTTCCTCTGGGACCGCCAATTGAGCATCACATGGAATCTGACCAAGTCGCTCAACTTCTCGTTCAACTCCAACACCTCCGCCCGAATTGAGGAAACCGTAGGCGCCGTCAACCGCAAGCTCTTCCCCGACGAATACCGCGAATGGCGCGACACCGTCATGTCGTCCATTCTCTCTCTGGGTACTCCCTGGAGCTACAACCAGACCTTCACTGCCACCTATCGCGCCCCCTTCAGCCGCATACCGGTGCTTGATTTCATGTCGGGCAACCTCAACTACAACTCTACCTATCGATGGGACCGCGGCGCAACCATCGACGGCCTCTCCGTAGGCAACTCCATAGCCAACCAAGCCTCATGGACCGGCGACATACGCCTCAACCTCGAGAGCCTTTACAAGAAAATCCCTTACCTCAAAGATGTTGACAAGCGCTTCGCATCGCGCCAGTCCAACACCCGGCAAAAGCAGCCCCGCCACTACGAGCGTACCCTCGCCCTCCTCCCCGATACCAACCTCGTCATACGCCACAACATGCGTACCACGAAGCTGAAGGTGACGGCCAAAGACCTCGACGGCAAAAAAGTTCCCGTCAAGTTCAAGGCCATCGATGCCAACAAAATAGAAATCCTCGACCGTGGCACTCAGCAACTCCAGTTCACAATCGATGAGGTGCTCAAAGACTCCAAGCCGATTTGGCGCGAAGTGGCCGACTACTCCACCCGCTTTGCAATGATGGTGCGCTCCGCATCGTTCCGCTACAAGTCAACCTCTACCCTCTCCCTGCCTCTTTTCCGCCCCGACATCGGCGACATCTTCGGCCAATCGACCAAATACGGCCCAATGTCGCCCGGCCTTGACTTCGCCTTCGGATTTGCCGGCGACGACTATATCACCCGCGCCAAAGAGCGTGGCTGGCTGATCACCGACGACGGCCAGACCTCACCCGCCATCGCCTCCAATACCCGAGAGCTTAACCTCGAAGTCAACCTTGAGCCAATCAAAGGGCTGAAAATTCAGTTGACAACCAACCACACCGACAACCACACCACCCAAACCCAATTCATGTATGCCGACATGCCCGTGACCCACACCGGCTCGTTCACCATGACCCATTGGGCTCTGGCCACCGCCCTGAAATCGTCGAGCGCCGACAACGGCTACGACTCCAAGGCATTCAACAACTTCCTGGCCTACATCCCCGTTATCAACAACCGCGTCAACGCCCAATATGCCTCGCTGACCTATCCTTCGGGGGGCTTCATGGAGGGAAATCCCAATGCCGGACAACCCTATAACCCGTCGGTAGGTCAATCGCCGGCAACGTCGTCCGACGTGCTCATCCCCGCCTTCATCGCTGCCTATTCAGGCCGCTCGCCCGAGTCGGTTTATCTGACGCCGTTCCCCTCATTCCGCTTCGCCCTCCCCAACTGGCGCGTGACCTACGATGGCCTTATCAACTACTTCAACCTCCGCGACAAAGTCAAGTCAATCAGCCTGACCCACGCCTATCAGTGCACCTACGCCGTGGGCAACTACAGCTCTTATCTCAACTGGCTCTCGGCCGACGGCTCGATGCTCGGATTCACCCTCGACGAACTCACCGGCAACCCCATCCCGTCGTCGCCCTACAACATCTCGTCAGTGACAATCACCGAGCGCTTCGCCCCCCTCATCGGCGTCAGCGTAACGCTCAAAAACGACCTCAAATTCAACTGTGAATATCGCGACCAGCGCACCCTGACGCTCAACACCTCGGCAGGCCAGCTCGTAGAGTCGACCACCAAAGGCCTCACCATTGGCTGCGGCTACAAAATCGTAGGCTTCAACACCGTGCTCAAAATGAAAGGCTCGGGCCGAGGCGTCTCCAACGACCTGACGCTCAACGCCGAGTTCTCCCTCCAAAACAATCAAGCCCTGATACGCCGCATCGAGAGCGCTTACACTCAGCCCACATCAGGCACCCGCACCCTCAACATTGGCTTCACCGCCAACTACATCCTCTCCCGACGGCTAACCCTTGGAGCGTTCTTCGACCACCGCGTCAACACTCCCCTGGTCACCAACTCCTCCTACCCCACCACCAACTCCTCCTACGGCATCAACTTCAACCTCAACCTCGCCCGCTAACAAACCATCTCCTCGCCATTACCCCTCAACATGGCGAAACAACCAATAATAAAGAGGTCGCGGGGTTTCGTGCTACAAGTGCTACACTGCTACACGGGGGTGCTAGTGCTACAAGCGCTACACGTGTTATAGGGGGTCGTGTAGCAGTTGTAGCAGCGTTATTTACGTCAGGTGTAGGGTCGTGTCGGAGAAGCAGACCCTTAAGTCAGCCAACGTGGTGGCGACATAGTGGCGA
>CAMWUH010000225.1 GCA_947177325.1 uncultured Bacteroidales bacterium | reverse complement strand
TTACTTATCCGTGGCATGAGTTACCATTGCCCCGGTCAATCGTCATGCATCTGCGTCGTCCGATTGTTTCGGTCACAATGCAACCGCATTGCTCCCTCACTGGCGAACAAATCTGCATAACGCTTGGCCGCCTCAGTATTAACTAATATTGGGGAACCGGGTCTTATGTTTAATCGAAATGTTTGCGGTGGAAGATAAAGCCGCGACCGAGATATTTTTCGCGAACTGTAGGATTTTCAGCCAATTCCTCAGAAGTGCCCTGAAACAGAATACGGCCCTCAAACAACAAGTAGGCGCGGTCAGTAATTGACAGCGTTTCTGGCGCATTGTGGTCAGTAATCAAAATACCGATATTCTTTTCTTTCAGCTTATATACGATTGACTGGATATCTTCAACGGCAATCGGGTCAACTCCGGCAAAAGGCTCATCAAGCATGATGAATTTGGGACTGATTGCCAGGCAGCGAGCGATTTCAGTGCGTCGGCGTTCTCCTCCCGACAGTTGGTCACCTTTGTTTTTTCTTACCTTTTCAAGACGAAATTCCGCTATAAGGCTTTCCAGCTTTTCACGTTGCTCCTCGCGACTCAATCCGGTCATTTCAAGCACAGCTTTAATGTTATCCTCAACTGTTAATTTTCGGAATACAGAAGCCTCTTGCGCTAAATAGCCAATACCATTTTGTGCTCGCTTGTAAACAGGGAAATTCGTAATATTCAAATCATTAAGAAATATCTGGCCTTCATCGGGCTGTACCAAGCCGGCTGTCATGTAAAAAGTTGTGGTTTTTCCCGCTCCGTTAGGGCCCAATAGACCTACAATCTCGCCTTGAGTAACATTTATTGAAACATGGTTAACAACCGTGCGCTGGCGATACTTCTTAACCAGGTTGTCGGTGCGCAAAACCATCTTTTCAGGCTGCGTGGCCACAACATTGATTTCAAGCGATTCAGTCTCAGCGCTTGCAACTGCGATCTCAACGTCTTTTTTGTCATCAGATATTGCCGGTGAAGGCTCAGCCATCTCCGGTTCATCGGCTGAAGATTCCGGCTCGATAGGGAGTTGTTCCTCCGGGTCCAAGCCGTTTGACTTTATGATTAATGTAGGAAGTTTCTCTTCCTCCTCATCTCTGTTTTTTAAAGGGAAACTGATTGCCATAGTACGAGTTGTTAAATTACGACAACTTTCCACCACGTTTCAGCTGACCCTCAATATAATCGGTCAGCAATCCGATAGCCACAGTGTTTTTCCCTCCTTGAGGTATAATCAAATCTGCAAACCGCTTTGTTGGTTCAATATACTGCAAGTGCATAGGCTTTAATATCGCCTCGTAGCGGTCAAGCACCATTTTAGGAGTACGGCCGCGCTCTACGCAATCGCGAGAAATAACTCTTATCAATCGGTCGTCAGCATCGGCGTCGACAAAACATTTAACATCGAGCATATCGCGGAGCACCGGATCAGTCAGCACCAAGATACCCTCTACGATGATAACATCACGCGGTTCCACCCTGATAGTTTCCGGTTGACGTGTGCAGGTCAAATAAGAATAGGTTGGCATCTCAATAGATTTCCCTTCTTTCAATTGTTTCAAATGCTCAACCAAAAGACTCCATTCGATTGCAGCCGGCTCATCAAAGTTAATCTTTGACCGCTCCTCAACCGGCACATGGCTCGAGTCCTTATAATATGAATCTTGCGGCAAAACAGCAACTTCTCCGGCGGGGAAGCTGTCGATGATTTTATTCACTACGGTAGTTTTGCCCGAGCCGGTTCCTCCGGCTATTCCTATTATTAACATAGTTCTAACTCTATTGTTATTGATGCTGCCATGATATATGGTAGCTCTTGTTCTTTCTTTATATTATTGCGAAGTTAATTATTTTTTCAACGCCAATCAATCAATCGGCTAAAAAAATAATGCCTATGTCATTTTTTTTCATTAAGTTTGCAAAGAAATAATCGCAAAGCAGGGTAGAGGTGCCAACCTTTCCCCTCACATTTCTTCATTTAAACATGATTTTAACTTCATCCATAGCTAAATTCGGACAATATTGCTGCTTTCTTGGCCGGGTATTCTCCCTCCCCGACCGTTGGAACCGTTTTTTCCGTCAAACTGTCACCGAAATTTCAAAATTAGGTGTCGATTCCATCCCCTTGGTCGTGATTGTGTCGCTGTTTATCGGCGCTGTAATCACCATTCAAATGCAAATCAACACCTCCTCGCCATTAATCCCTGCCTACTCTGTTGGCTTGGCAACCCGCGACATCGTCTTGCTTGAATTCTCCAATTCAATCCTCTGCCTTATCCTTGCCGGCAAAGTTGGCTCTAACATAGCCTCTGAAATCGGCACAATGAGAGTAACAGAGCAAATTGACGCGCTCGAAATCATGGGTATCAACTCAGCCAATTTCCTGGTACTCCCAAAAATCGTGGCTTTCGTGCTCTTCATTCCTGTCCTCGTAATCTTCTGCATGGGAACCGCCATGCTCGGCGGTATGCTCGTAGCACAGTTTACCGACGTAATAACAGTTGCAAAATTCACCTACGGCATTCAGGCAATGTTTACCGAATGGTATGTATGGTACGCTATCATCAAATCGCTTGTTTTCGCTTTCATCATATCCTCGACTGCCTCATTCTTCGGCTATTACGTCAAAGGCGGCTCTATTGCAGTCGGTAAAGCGAGTACTAACTCCGTAGTGGTCAGTAGCGTGTTGATTTTGCTTTTTGACGTAATCCTTACAAAAATTCTCCTCCAATGATTGAAGTCAAAAACCTCACCAAAAGCTTCGACGGCCGCACGGTGCTTCACTCCGTCAGCGCGACTTTCTACAACGGTAAAACCAATCTCATAATTGGCCAGAGCGGTTCAGGCAAAACCGTGTTGATGAAATCAATCGTTGGTCTAATCACCCCCGATAGTGGCGAAATCCTTTATGACGGCCGCAACCTTCTCGACATGAACAACGACCAACGCCATGAACTACGAAAGGAAATAGGAATGCTCTTTCAAGGTTCGGCACTCTTCGACTCCGAAACAGTGCTCGGCAACGTCTTGTTTCCGCTCCAGATGTTCACTCGTCAATCCAAAGCCGAAATGCTTGACCGCGCCAAATTCTGCCTTGAGCGTGTCAATCTTATTGGCGCCGACAACAAATATCCTTCGGAAATCTCCGGTGGCATGCAAAAACGTGTGGCTATTGCCCGCGCCATTGCTCTTAATCCAAAATATCTCTTTTGCGACGAGCCTAATTC
>CAMWUH010000224.1 GCA_947177325.1 uncultured Bacteroidales bacterium | reverse complement strand
AGCCGTTTGCTGCTCCAATCACAGGTGTGGTTTCGGCCAATCTGTAAGTAGGGTTATTTGAAAATTCATTCGACTGAGATGGCACCGTTACTATTGCCGACCTCTACTATGGCAAGCAGCGTGTGGGCACATTCGACCTCGGTCTTAACGTGGGCACCCGCCCCTCGGGTGCTATTACCGGTAAAGCCACTCTCAAAGTTGACGACCGCCAAGTAATGGACCTCAGCGGACGCCTCAACGACACCACTCAGCTCCGACCATTCCTGCTCGACCTCAACCTCACCCGCTTCCCCCTCTCGGTGGCCAATCCATTCATAGGCGCACAAACCGGCTCGCTCGCCGGCTACCTCAACGGCCAGATGGAGGTAGAGGGCTCGCTGACATCGCCCAAATTCAACGGCTTCCTGCAATTTGACTCCGCTCGCATCGATATGAAAAATTATGGTGTAGCACTCAAATTCTCACCCGATTCCATCGCTATGGACTCGAATGTGATTGTATTTGACAATTACAAGATTTTCGCAGCGAACGCTAACCCACTCGCCATCAACGGCTACATCAATCTCAAATCGCTATCCGAGCCTCGCCTCAATCTGAAACTCGACGCTGAAGATATGCAAATCATCAGTGCCAAAAAACAAAAGAGCAGCGAAATCTATGGCAACGCATTCATCGACCTGCACGCGGGCGCATCAGGCTCGCTCCGCTTCGTGAAAGCCAACGCCAAAGTGATCGTACTCCCGGGCACCAACGTTACCTACGTGATGCAATCGTCGCCCGAAGAGCTGACTTCGCGCAGCTCTACCGATATGGTGCGCTTCGTCAACTTTGCCGACACTGCCGCAGTAGAAAAAGTCGACACTATTGCGCCCGCAGGGATGCTCATCAATCTCGACGCGCAGCTACTCATTGCCCAAGGCTCTACAATAGGCGTTGACATATCGTCAGGTGGCAGCGACCGCGCAGAGCTCAAACCCAACGGCTCGCTAAACTTCACTATGGACTATATGGGCGACACTCACCTTACCGGCCGACTCAACATTCCCGATGGCTACGTGCGCTATTCACCGCCATTGTTGTCGCGCCTCGACTTCAAATTTATCGAGGGCAGCTACATCAACTTCAACGGTCAGATGATGGACCCCATCCTCAACATCCACCTTGAGGAGACCAAGAAAGCCAACGTCACTCAAGAAGGTCAAAACTCCCGCATAATCAACTTCTTGATCGGGTTGGGTGTTACCGGCACACTCGAAAACATGGATGTGGCCTTTGACCTCTCGACCGACGACGACATAACCGTCAGCAACGAGCTGCAGTCCATGACAGCCGAGCAGCGCGCCAATCAGGCCATGAATCTCTTGCTCTACAACACCTACACCGGTCCAGGCACCAAGGCTTCGTCAAGTCTGTCGGGCAACCCGCTCTACTCCTTCCTTGCCTCGCAAGTCAACTCCTGGATGGCTAACAACGTTAAGGGCGTTGACATTTCATTCGGCTTTGACCAATATGACAACACCGTAAACGGTTCATCGTCTACCACTCAAAGCTATAGCTACAAGGTTTCGAAATCGTTCCTTAACGACAAATTCAAAATTGTGGTAGGCGGCAACTACACCACCGACTCTGACCCCGACGAGAATCTGCAACAAAATCTCATCAACGACATCGCATTTGAATATATGCTCAACCGTTCAGGCTCGATGTATCTCAAACTCTTCCGCCACACCGGCTATGAGTCGATACTCGAAGGCGAAGTCACTCAAACGGGCGTTGGCTTCGTTTATAAGCGTAAGCTCAACACGCTCCGCAATATGTTCCGTTTCCGCCGTCCGCAGCCTTCTCAGCCACAGGAGCCCCAATCAACTCCCGATCAACAACCGGCCGTAACTAATGATGAAGAAAAATAATTCCACCATAAAAGCCTACGCTCGAGCGCTCAGGGCGCTGTTACTGCTATTGATTGTGGCCGCTGCCACGTCATGCTCCACCACCCGTCGCATACCTCAAGGGGAGCAACTCTACACCGGCATCCAAAAAATAGACTATATTACCCCATCAGATAGTGTTAAAGTGGCTGCCGGAGTGGCTGACGACATCAGCAATGCCGTTTTCGTGGCTCCTAACAACTATATCAAAATGCTCAACTGGCGCTATCCCTTCCCTCTCGGCCTGTGGGTCTACAACAACTGGCCCAACCCCGAAAAAGGGTTCAAGCACTGGATTTATCAAAAATTGGCCACCGACCCGGTGCTCGTCAGCGATGTGCGCCCCGAACTCCGTACCAAAATGGTTGATGAAATACTCGATGACAACGGTTATTTCCACTCCAAGACATCTTACGAAATCATTGATCAGAAAAATCCCCGCAAAGCCAAAATACTCTATCGCATAGAGTCGGGACGCCCCTTCCTGCTCGACACCATTGAGCTCCCGGCCGATACCTGCCGTCTCAACCACCTGATCGACTCCCTGGCTCGTCGCGACTCCTACCTGCAACCCGGCTCCCGCTATTGCGTCGACTCTTTAGGTGAGGCACGGGTTCGAATCGCCAACGTTCTCCGCAACAAAGGCTACTACTTCTTCCGGCCCGAATTTATCGAATATCTCGCCGACAGCATTCAGCGCCGCGAACACATAGCCCTTCGACTTACTCTGGCCAACAACGTGCCTCAAATCGTTCTTGACCAGTACCAAACAGGCAATGTAACGGTCACCGTGAACCGATATCAAGGCGGTGGCACCCCCGACACTATCCCCACCTCGCGCGGCACTCTCATACAGATGCGCCCCTCGCGCCTGCGCCACAATCTCATCCCCGAATGCGTTACTTTCCGTAAAGGGCGTACATTCTCCGTGCGCGACATTAACCGCACTCAGACCTATCTGTCGCGATTAGGCATATTCTCAGCAGTCGACATCAACGCCATCCCCGACACCACCGCAGCCGTTCCCACTCTCAACGTAAATATCGACTGCACCATCGACGCCCCCTACGAAGTGTCGATAGAGGCCAACGTATCGTCAAAATCCAACTCCTATCTCGGCCCGGGCATAACACTCGGTCTGACCAACAAAAACATATTCGGCGGGGGGGAACAATTCGCTATCAAGCTGACCGGAACCTACGAATGGCAAACAGGGTCGGGCGCATCGTCAGTATTTAATTCCTACGAAGTTGGACTCGACGCCTCGCTCGCATTCCCCCGTTTGCTCGCCCCGAAATTCATCCCGCGCCGTCGCCGCCAAATCAACTGGACACGTATCAAC
>CAMWUH010000223.1 GCA_947177325.1 uncultured Bacteroidales bacterium | reverse complement strand
GGCCGGGATTGGGGCGGATGAGTCGAGGGTGAGGATAATGATGTCGGCTTGGCTGATGGCTTGGAGGCTTCGTTGGATGCCAATTTTTTCGATTGGGTCGTTGGTTTGTCGGAGGCCGGCGGTGTCGATGAGTCGGTAGGTGTGATCGGCGATTGTGATGAGTTCGTGGATGGTGTCGCGGGTGGTTCCGTGGATATCGGAAACGATTGCGCGGTCGTCGTTGGTGAGTACGTTCAGGAGTGAGGATTTGCCGGCGTTGGTAGGGCCGATGATTGCAACTGGGATTCCTTGACGAATTGCGTTGCCGGCTCGGAAGGTGGCGAGGAGGGAGTTGATGTGGGTGTTGAGGTCGGTTGCGAGTTGGAGAAGATGGTCGCGGGAGGCGAAATTGACGTCTTCTTCGGAGAAGTCGAGTTCGAGTTCGAGGAGGGTTGCGATTTCGAGGAGTTGAAAACGGAGGTTGGCGAGTCGGTTGGAGATGTTGCCTTTTAGCTGTCGGATTGCAGTGGAGTGCTGTGCCCGGCTTTGGGCGGCGATCAGGTCGGCGATGGCTTCGGCTTGTGTAAGGTCGATGTGGCCGGCTTGGTGAGCGAGTCGGGTAAATTCGCCCGGCTCAGCGAGTCGTGCTCCAAGGGAAATGAGGTTGTGAATCAGTTGTTGCTGAATGTAGGGGGAGCCGTGGACTGAGATTTCGATGGTGTTTAGGCCGGTGAATGTGTTTGGCGCGTGGAAAGTGGTTATGAGGGCTTGGTCGAGGGGCGATTGGTCGGGGTTGAGAATTGTGCCGAGGTGGGCTGTGTGGGATTTGTGTTGGTCGATTGGTTTACCTTTCCAAAGTTTTTGAACGATGGGAAATGCGTTAGGGCCTGAAACTCGGATTACGGCGATGCCGCCGGAACCGTGTGGGGTTGATATGGCGCAGATTGTGTCTTGCATTGTTTTGGGGAAGTAGACCGGGGGGGGTGTTGGTTGCGGATGGATTGATTAGTGGTTGCGACTCCAGCGGTTGAAGTTGGTGTTGGCTTCGATGTGTTGGAGGTCGGCGGGGAGAGTGGGGAAGAAGTCGTAGCCAGTGAGGGCTTCAATAGAGTCGATGCTTACGGCGTAGGGTTGCATACCGCCTTGAGTGGGGCCGTTAGGGAAAATGAAGCCGATGCCTTTGGGGGGATTTGCGTAGGGGTTGATGATTACTTTGAAGAAGTAGTCGGGGACGGCGATGCCGGTGCGACCGATGGTCATTTCCACGGGTTGGTTGACGATAGGGCCGGCCACGACATAGACGATGGAGTCGATGACGGCTTTGTTGCGTGTTTTTTCTTCGACGCGACGCCATGTGCCGCGATTTAGGTCGGGGTATTGCGGTGCGATGTTGGTCAGCAAGAATGATTGCCGCATTGCTTCGGAGTCCCATTTCATGTCGCCGGCGGGAGCGAGGTGGCCACGGTCGTAGCCGGAGTTGCGATAGTCGTCGGGGGAGCCGCAGCCATCAACGTCGTAGTCCTGGAAGAACTGGTTGGTGCGGGGTTCGGAGCCTGTAGCGTGGTCGGCTGTCAGTTCCCAGGCCACCCAGTTGGGGATGTGGGTCATGGGGTTGAACGACACGGTCATTGCCTTGTACTCGATTATTTGTGAGGGGATGGAGTCGGGGGTGGTGACAGTGGTAAGGGCTCTGGGGTCGAGCGGTCCGGAGTAGGCCACGGAGTGGTTGGAGCGGCACTGGCCGATAGCGTTGGTAGCGAATAGGCAGGCGGCGGTCACGAGGGCAATGATGAGCAAAGTGAACTGCAGGCGCCGATTTTGGCGGCGCCTGCGGGTAGGTTTGTTATAAGATGGCCGGTTGTAATGGCGACCTTGTTTGTTTCGGGACATTCAGGGGATTGGTTGTGTTGTTGCTTTATTTGATTTTGTCAACTTCGAGGTCTTGGCCAATGATTTCTTCCCATGGGAGGCCTTGGAGGGGTAGTTGAGCCATGAACGGGTCGGGGTCGAATTGCTCGACATTCCACACGCCCGGACGTTGCCATTTGCCTTCAAGGAACATCATGGCGCCAATCATGGCGGGGACACCGGTGGTGTAGCTGACTGCTTGCATGCCGGTTTCTTTGTAAGCGGCTTCGTGGGAGCAGTTGTTGAAGATGTAGTAGTTGAGGGGCCGGTTGTTTTTGTCAAGGCCGGAGATGCGGCAACCGATAGAAGTTTCGCCTTTATAGTTTTCGCCGAGGTCTTGCGGGTTGGGGAGGACGGCTTTGAGGAATTGGAGGGGTACGATTTTTGTGCCGTTATAGTCCACTTCGTCGATTCGCGCCATGCCGATGTTTTGGATAACACGGAGGTGGGTAAGGTATTCCTGGCCGAATGTCATCCAGAAGCGTGCGCGCTTGATAGAGGGGAAGTTTTTAACGATTGACTCAAGCTCTTCATGATAGAGTAGATAGCTGTCGCGGGCGCCGATACGGGGATAGGTGAGGGGCGCGTGGATTTCGAGGGGTTTTGTCGTTACCCATTCGCCATTGAGATAGTAGCGGCCGTTTTGGGTTATTTCGCGGATGTTGATTTCGGGGTTGAAGTTTGTAGCGAATGCTTTACCGTGGTCGCCGGCGTTGCAGTCTACGATGTCGAGGGTTTGCATTTCGTTGAAATAATGCTTGGCGGCGTAGGCAGTGAACACGCCTGAGACACCGGGGTCGAAGCCGCAGCCGAGGATTGCGGTCAGGCCGGCTTCTTTAAAGCGTTCGTGGTAGGCCCATTGCCATGAGTATTCGAAGTGGGCTTCATCTTTAGGCTCATAGTTGGCGGTGTCGAGATAGCTGACTTTGGTTTGCAAACACGCCTCCATGATGGTGAGGTCCTGATAAGGGAGGGCAACGTTGATGACCAGTTGTGGTTTGTGGCGGTTGATGAGTTCAACGAGCTGATCAACGTGGTCGGCATCGACTTGGTCGGTAGAGATATTGGGTGAATTGATAGCGCGAGCCACGGCGTCGCATTTCGACTTAGTGCGGGAAGCGATAACAATTTCAGAGAAAACTTGAGGATTTTGGGCGCATTTGTGAGCAACTACAGTGCCCACGCCTCCGGCACCGATAATTAAAACTTTAGCCATTTTTATGTCAGTTAAAGTGTGAGTTTGAATAAGATAAGTAACTTTTTAAAAGAAACGATATTATTTCTAAAGCAACTACTTAACAAATTCTTTTATACTCTCTGCGGTTGTAAATTGGTTAAAATCAAAATTTTCATCAGTCATTTAGCTCGCTAAACTCCTTCTTCAAATTTTGATTTTTC
>CAMWUH010000222.1 GCA_947177325.1 uncultured Bacteroidales bacterium | reverse complement strand
TATTTAGGAACATTCGATTTTTGAAGTAGTTTAGAAAGGTTTGACAAAGTAGCCCCGGCTTGTGAAAGTCGGGGCTATTGCTTTATGAAAGATGCAGTAAACTGAGTCTGGTAAAAGGCAGAGTAGCCGGAAATTACTTTTGTGAGTTTATACAAGCTTACCCTCACTAATAATAACGTTTAACATTTAGGGGTATTCTTTTATTATCGTAACGTTGCGAATAGAATACGGATAGTTGTCTATCAAAAACAAAAGGCCACACTTATTTCAGGACACTCTTAATGTCCAATAAACGACAATTCTATTATGGAAATTTACTTTTTAGCCGGCTCATTTGTGAGAGCGAGGCTGAATACTTCGCTGACGTGGTCAACGTAGTGGAATGTCAAGCCGTCGACATACCTCTCGCCTATTTCCTCTATATCCTTGCGGTTTTCCTTGCACAAGATTATTTCTTCAATGCCTGCGCGCTTGGCTGCCAAAATTTTTTCCTTAATGCCTCCTACAGGTAGCACTTTGCCCCGCAATGTGAGTTCGCCGGTCATAGCAACTCGCGGTTTTACTTTAACACCTTTCAGAGCAGAAAGCAGCGAAGTCGCAATAGTGATACCGGCTGAGGGTCCATCCTTAGGAATTGCGCCTTCGGGCACGTGGATATGAATATCGGAGTTGTCGATAAGCGATGCATCGACGCCCAAAGCGTCAGCATGAGCTTTGATGTATTGCAAACCAATCATTGCAGATTCCTTCATTACATCGCCCAAATTACCGGTTAATGACAATTTCGGAGTTTTGGCTTTAGAAAGAGAAGTTTCAACGAAAAGAATTTCGCCTCCAACAGCGGTCCAAGCTAATCCGGTCACCACTCCGGCGTATTCATTATCAGTGTAGCGGTCGCGCGAAAATTTCCTCGGGCCAAGCAGTGAAGTTAAATCATCCGGACTAATTTTTACGTTAAAGTTTTTGCCCGAAAGTTTCTTCACCAGATTTTTACGATAGAGTGAGCGAATATTTTTTTCGAGTTGTCGCACCCCACTTTCAGCGGTGTAGCCATCGATAATGGCATTGAGCGTTTCGTCGGGGAGTTCCATAACGTCGCCCTTGTCGTTATAGTCAGCTTTTACTTTAGCGATAAGGTGGTTTTGAGCAATAGCTACTTTTTCATCAGGGATATATCCGGCGATATCGATGACTTCCATACGGTCAAGGAGCGGCGCGGATAGGTTGCTGACGTTATTAGCTGTGGCGATGAAAAGCACGTTGGCAAGCGAGAAGTCAACATCGATATAATTATCGTGGAATTTGTAGTTCTGCTCCGGGTCAAGCACCTCGAGAAGAGCTGCCTCGGGGTCGCCCTTGTAATCTTTTCCAATCTTATCGATTTCGTCGAGCATCAGCACCGGGTTGCATGAACCGGCGCGACGCATGGCGTCGATAATTCGGCCGGGCATTGCTCCGATGTAGGTGCGACGATGGCCGCGAATTTCTGCTTCGTCGTGGAGGCCACCTAAAGAGATGCGCTCAAATTTTCGGCCAAGAGCTTTGGCTATGTATTGCCCCAACGACGTTTTCCCAACCCCGGGAGGTCCAACCAAGCAAATGATTGGCGATTTCACTTCGGGATCGTTAACAATCAAGGCAACCTGCTCAACGATACGTTCTTTAACCCGCTCAAGTCCGTAGTGCGACTTATCAAGGATTTCAACAGCTTCAGTCAGATTGGTCTGAGGCTCGGTGACTACTCCCCAGGGCAAGCTCAATAGGGTGTCAAGGTAGGTATATTGCACGCTATAGTCGGGGCTTGCGGGGTTGAAGCGCGACAGTTTGACCACCTCGCGGTCAAAAATTTCGCGAGCTTTGTCGCTCAATTTAATCTCGGCAGCACGTTTCTTAAGTTGCTCCACCTCATTTGTTTCGCCGTTTAGCTCCATATCAATAGCTTCGAGTTGGCGTTGCAAGAACGCTCTGCGTTGCTGGTCGTCGAATGATTCGCGAGCATTCTCCTGAATTTTTTGAGCTACTTTGAGTTTCTCCTCCTGAATGGTCATCATGCCGAGCAATTTTTCGGCACGCTTAAAGCTGTTAGAGATCATCAACAAATCGAGCTTTTCGGAATTTTCCAAAGGAAATTGCGACGCCACCATATTGACAATGATATCGGGGTCGGTCATCTCCTTAATATTAAATTTCAGCTCGTCGAATCGGTCGTGAGAGGAGATATCGGTTATTTCAAGCACTTTTTGCTTGATTAATTCAGCAATAGTCTTGTAAGCTTCAAATTTAGCATCGGAGCATGAAATTTCTGAAAGAGTTCTTATGGCTGCCGCCATAGGATAGCCTTCAACGAAGGCTTCCTTCAAGATGCTGCAACGCTTGTTGCATTGCAACAGAGCAGTGTGACCGTGCCCTTCAGGCATTTCGAGCACGTTGAGCACTTTGGCGGTAGAGGCAACGTTGTAGAGTTGGTCTAACGTAGGGTTATTCTCTTCGGGGTCAATTTGACAAGCAACGATAATTTCTTCTTTTGTTTGCTCGGCACGCTTAACAGTTTGTAGTGAATCTTCGCGGCCAATATGAATGGGCATAATCAGATGGGGAAACAGTATTAAATTGCGAGTAGGCAACACGCCTAATTCTTTGTTTTTGCGCATACTGGTTTCGCCGGTTGTGTCTTTTTGAGTTTTTGCCATTATATAGTAATGTGTAAAAAATTGACTGCAAAGTTAATAAATTTCATGGAAAAATAAAAGTGCCGTGATTTTGTTGTCGGACAATAAAAACCGGAATAGTGTAGTGATATTAAATTATGTTATGTAACATATCGAAGAAATTAGGATTTCTCGCAGATTTTGACTAATTTGCGCTCATAAAAAATCTTATCACCTTAATCTTTTACCAATTTATAGTAACATGAAGATTTATCAAACTAACGAAATCAAAAACATTTCTTTGCTTGGTAGCAAAGGCTCGGGTAAAACCACACTCGCAGAAGCTATGCTCTTCGAGTGTGGAGTTATAAAACGCCGTGGCACTGTTGATGCGGGAAATACTGTCAGTGACTATTTCCCGGTTGAAAAAGAATATGGTTCGTCTGTGTTCTCCTCGGTTTTCTATGCCGAGTTCAACAACAAAAAACTCAATGTGATCGACTGCCCCGGTGCCGACGATTTCGTTGGTAACGCTATTACCGCCCTTGGCGTCACCGATACCGGTGTGATCCTCATCAATGGCCAGTACGGCGTGGAGGTTGGCACTCAGAATATATTCCGCACTTGCGAAAGCCTTGACAAGCCTGTGATCTTCGCCATCAACCAGCGCGACGGAGAGAAGGCCGACTACGAAAA
>CAMWUH010000221.1 GCA_947177325.1 uncultured Bacteroidales bacterium | reverse complement strand
TGCAACCCGAAAAATCACAAAATATCCCCTCTGTGCAATTTTTTTTTATTTTTTTCGACATTGACAAAGTCGGTGATACACGATACACGATACACGGAGGCGCTACTGATACACCGTGATACACGTGATACACTGTTTTCGAGTCCCTGTATCAAGCATGTGTATCGTGTATCATGTATCATGTATCATGTATCGTGTATCATGTATCGTGTATCAGACCGAATGGTAATATCAATGTATCGCTGTATCATCTCGTGCAACTGTATCTGCATCGCCCCGACCACTACTTATTATAAACGCAAATTGCCCATGCGCCTGATTAGAGGTGCATGGGCAATCATTTATTGGATGCCGGCTTATGGGAGAGCCGGAAAGTTCAGCGCAAGCCGAGATTAGATAGCGTCGTCTTCAACGGTTTCGAGTGCTTCGGCTGCAGGAACTTCAGCCGGTGCATCAGATGTGGCTGCTTCAAGTTTCTTCATAATCGAGAAGATAAATGTGGCGGCGAGCAAGCATATCACGATGAGGATTACCCAGATGAGATAAACCGGCATTTTGCCCCAGAGAAGCATCGGGATTGAAACCAGATAGTTGCCGATAGCAGTGGCGGCAAACCATCCGCCCATCATCATACCCTTGTATTTCGGAGGAGCTACCTTCGACACGAATGAAATACCCATAGGCGACAGCAACAATTCGGCAAATGTCAAGAGCAGATAAGTTGAGATAAGCCAGTTGGGCGAAACGCTTCCGTTAGTGCCGATGAGATTTAACGAAGCAAACACCATAATCAGGTAAGCAGCGCCGGCCACTACCATACCGTAGCCGATTTTGCGTGGTGCCGAGGGTTCCTTGCCTTTGCGGGCGAGCCATGAGAAAATGGCCATCGAAACCGGAGTAAGGGCTACTACATAGAATGGGTTGAATTGTTGATATTGAGCGGGGTCGATGCCGGTCAGCGGATTGGGCGTTTTAGTGAAGAGAATGATTACGATAGCTGCGCAAACGCCGAGAACCACCCCTGCTATTGACTTGCCTTTGGCAGTTTTGCTCTGGAAGAGTGCAAACAAGGCATAAACTCCGGCGGCTATTGCAGCGAGCGCGCCCACGTTGAAGCCAATGCGGGTGAAGCTTGATGTTTCATCAGATGTACAGCTCTTTGCAAATTCAGTAAGTGTTTGGCCATTTTGGTGGAACACCATCCAGAAGAAGATTACAACGGCAAACACAAGCAGCAGCGCCACAACTCGTTGTTTGGTTTGCGCAGGCGACAGTTCCGGTCCGGTTGCTTGTTGAGCCGCTTTGTTGTTGCCGAGCGATTTCTTGGCTTCGATGATGTGGCGATAAGTGGGGCGGCCGAATGTGTAGATAAGGAAGCTGATAATCAGCGAGGCGCAAGCTAAAGCAAAAGCATAGCCGCAACCTGTCGAGAAGGCTGTGATGTAGTCGTGGGCGAAGTCAACGATGTTGGCGCCGACCTGACCGCATTTATCAGCCAACGAGGTCATGTAGTCGCCTAAGAATTGAGCGAGATTGCCACCTTCAGCCATCCCTTTATCAACTGCGAAATCGGTCATTGATTTAAGCGTGGTGCCGTCGGTGGGCATATTGGTAAAGCCCTGAGTGTCGATACACCAGTTGCTCACCGTGGCAGCCATTGAGTCGTCGGTGACAAAGCCTTTGGCCGACAGGCCAAGGTTTTTGAGTTTGATAGCCGCGATGGGCGCGAACATTGAGCCCAAGTTGATTGCCATGTAGAAAATCGAGAAGGCGGAGTCACGGCTTGCCGAGTAGCGAGGGTCGTTGTAGAGGTCGCCTACCATTACCTGCAAGTTGCCTTTGAACAAGCCGGTACCGGCTGCGATAAGCAACAGTGCGGCAAAGAGAATATAGAGCGAAGTGTTTTCGCGAACCGGGGTGGGCACCGCCATCAGGGCGTAGCCGATAAACATCACGGCAATACCTGACACAACGCACTTTGAGAAGCTCCAGCGGTCAGCTAAAAAGCCGCCTACGAGGGGCATAAAATAGACTAAGGCCAGGAAGATTGAGAAAATTTGGCCGGTCCAAGTAGCATCCAAGCCAAATTTTGCCTGCAGGAAAAACAGGAAAATTGCGAGCATTGTATAGTAACCAAATCGTTCGCCGGTGTTGGCCAACGATAGGATATACAGCCCTTTAGGTTGATTTTTAAACATAATTTTGATATATGATTGGTTATTTTTGCTATTTTAAAGCGGCGTGCGTAGCCCCGATGTCGCTAATTTACGAAAAAAATCGGGAGTAGCAAACAATCAGCCCCGCCAAAGCCCTATTTTTTAACAACTAAAGAGCGATGTTCGAAGGCTTCGGCACGGGCAATGAACTCGGCCGGCAGGGGTTGAGAGGTGGCGGTTGAGGGGTCAAATCCGGCGAGCACCGAGTGGGCTATACACTTCACATCGCCTGTCGCGGGGTTGAAAATGCGCTGCTCCATCTTGAAACTGTGGACCGACATTGATGTAATGGCAGTAACCACTTGAAGGGGTTCGTTGAAATACGATGGTGAGAAAAACGAGCAATTGATGTTGACAATCGCAACCCCAACCTTGCCTATCTCCATTTTTTGACCTAAAGCTGAAACAAAATACTCAGCTTTGCCGAGGTCGAAAAACGACAGATAGACCGAGTTGTTGATATGGCCGAGAATGTCAATGTCGTTAAAGCGTATTTGCAGGTCGTAAAGATGATAAAATGGCACGGTGGGAGCCGGGATGCGGCGGTTGTTGCCCCGGGGTATTGCAAATGGAGTGTCGGAAATCATAATTCAAATTTATCTGTTGTTGAAGGATGCTGCTCGCTCCTGGGGAAGCAAGCATGAAGCATCGGGGGGGATTAATGAAATTCAATGTCGGTTATGACGTCGGCGCCAACCGCGCGGTTGAGTTGCTCAACGAGCTGACGGCGATTAAACGAAAGCTCGTTTTTCAGCGGGGCCGACGACAGGTAAACGTGCAGCACCCCATCCTTAACGTAGCGCCGGGTGGTGTAGCGGTTAATGCCGGGGCCTACTATTTCTACCCACAGATAGGAAGCTCGCTGCTGCAACACTTGATTGGCATCGGGGCCTTCGAGCATCACACTGTCGATGATTTTAGCTATATGTTGCGGGTCGGTACGTTTCATTTCGAGAGGTCAGAAAGGGGTGAGAATCGGCCGTTGTCTACTCGCCAAAGTTTGTAGTCGGCGCCTGATGCCTGCATAATTGAGTCAAGGTGGTCGCGGTTAGTGTCGGTGATGAAAATCTGTCCGAACAAGTCGTTATTAACCACGTTAATGATATGGGCCACGCGATTTGAGTCGAGTTTATCGAAGATGTCGTCTAGCAGCAA
>CAMWUH010000220.1 GCA_947177325.1 uncultured Bacteroidales bacterium | reverse complement strand
TGATATCCTCGGACTGCGTCCGCGGTTTGACATAAACGTCGCTGCTTCGCAGCTCTAAGCGCCTTAAGTAAACAGTATTTCGTGGCCTGCGCCGACCCTTTGCCGGCTTTACTGACTCCCTCCCCAATCTCTCGCAAGGGGCTTTACAGACTCCTCGCCCGCTATAAGCTCCTTATGTAAACAGCATTTCGCGGGCTGCGATGGCGTTTACACTAAAGTCTTTCATTTCTTTCGGGGAGGAATAAAAATCCCGTTGCCGGAGGGGCAACGGGAGGATTGTGGGGGTAACTTAGGCTGCTTCGGAGTGCAGACCTACGCTATTTTGTTAACTTGTGGAAAACCGGATTAGCGGATGATTTCTTTTGCTACTTTGTCGCCGCGGCGAACGATGTAGAGGCCGGCAGCGGGTTGGCTAACTTTAACACCCTGGAGGTTGTAGTAAACGGGAGCAGCGTTGTCGGCGTCGATTGAGATTGCTTCTACGCCTGAGTCGTGGATAGCTTTAACCTCGTTGGTTTCGCAGTTGTAGATGAATGTTACTTCGCCTTCTTGAGCATCAGCGGGGAGAACCATTGTGTCAGAGTTGCCTGAGAGAGCTACGAGGGTGTTTAAGGGGAGCTCACCGTCGTTAGCGTAGTAAGTGTCGGCTGTGCCGTTGTAAACTTTGAATTTGAAAGAGGTGTTAACGTCAGACACTTTTACTTCGGCAATACCTTCAGCGTTGGCTTGAGTGCCTTCGGCAGTCCAGTTGTTGAAGTCGCCGATAACTGTAACATAGTATTTAGTGTAGTCAACGGGAGCAGCTACAGTGATGAAGATTGAAGATGTCTTAACGTTGAATTGAACGTCGAAGCGAGAATCGGCGGTAGCGCCTTCAACTGTCATGTTGGCGTCGCGGTTACCGTAGATTTTTACCCATTCGTCTTGAGCCACAGCGCCACCGGTTGAGAAGTAAGCATCAGTGCCGTCCCAGGTTTTGATTTTGAATTCACCGGTGCCGATAGCCACGTTGCTGAATGTAGCGATACCGTCGTCGGCGGGGTGGATGCCACTGTCGGCCCAGCCATTGAATGTGCCGAAGAGAGTTACATACATTGAAGAGTAGTCAACGGGCAATTCGTAGGGCTCGCCTGAGTTAGTGGTAGAGTATAGGTAAGAGTCTTTGAGGTCGTATTCAGCAGTTTCGTTTGAGCCGCCGTCGGTGAATTTTACTTTGGTGTAGGCATCGGTAGCGTAAGCTTCGAGGATGCCGGCAACTGAAGTTTCTTCCATGAGGTATTCATCTTCGTCGCCTGCTTCGTTGGTGAAAATAGCGGTTACTTCGTCCCAGTTAGAAGCAGAGTTGTCGAAGTAGAACACGATTTCTGCGGCTGGGGGATTGGCAGCGTTGACTGTGAGGGTCATAGCTTCGGGGTCGAAAATAAATTCGCAAGCGCCATCAGCATTGAGGGTCCAGTTAGTACCGTCAACTACGCAAGGCATAGGTGAGCCGTAGGTAACTACGCCGTCGGCAGCTGAGGAAATCCAACCGGTTTGAGCGCCTGAGGCTTTATCCATAACTTTGATACCGAATCCGCCGGGGATAACTTCGGCAGTGAGTGACCATTTACCGTCGGCCTCGGTCATATCTTTAGTTTCCCAATCAGATCCGAAACATTCGCCGTGAATACCATATATGGTTTCAGCTTCTACTGATTGGCCGGTGATAGTCAGGATTTTAGCTGCAGGAATAAACACTAAGTGGGGGTTTTCGATGTTTTCATCTACGGGAATGTTGCCTGATGAACCGCCTACAGTCAGTGAGTAAGGCACACCCAATTGAAGGGTTGCGTTACCGCCGAAGTTGGCTGCATCGTTGCTCCATGTGCCGTCGTTGATTTTGAAGCCTGAGGTAAGGGTGCCGTTGTAGTCGAGCACATAAGAGCCGTCTTCCTGAGCTTCAAATTTGCAGTTGGGGTCGCTCGTTGTCCAGCTGTTGAAGCCACCGATAAGATAATAGTCAATGGCGTTGGCAGCCACTGATGCGAGTAAAGCAACAAGCAAGAGGTAAAATTTTTTCATGCGTGATGGATTTAAGGGTGAATAGTTATAGAAAAAATTGAATATTTATGCAAATAGTTGAATAGTTTTCAGGTAGTTGGTTACAAAGTTAAAACTATTTTTTAAAATGCGAAAAAAAATCACAAAAATTAAAAAAAATTTTGTGATTGCGCGATTGCGCAGCTCTAAGCGCCTTAAGTAAACAGCATTGGGCCACGACCATACAATCTTGATGGTGAATTAATTAGGTTTAATCAGATGACAATGTAAACTGTTGTAAATAGGTCAGAAAGTAGTGTTGTGGCAGCTGACTGCACAAAAAAAGAAGGCTACGCCCGGGGGCGCAGCCTTCAGTGGTTATTGCGTTGTTATCGCTTGGTCAGCTCTAAGCGGATTAGAGTTGGGGACCGGCGGCTACGAGAGCTTTACCGGCAGCGTTAGTTTCAAATTTCTTGAAGTTAGCGATAAACATTTCAGCGAGTTTGGTTGCTTTTGCAGTCCATTCTTCGGGGTTAGCGTAGGTGTCGCGAGGATCGAGGATTTTGGGATCTACGCCGGGGAGTTCGGTGGGAACTGTGAAGTCGAAGATAGGAATTTGCTTGGTGGGAGCTGAGAGAATAGCGCCGTCGAGGATAGCGTCGATGATGCCGCGGGTATCTTTGATAGAGATACGTTTGCCTGTGCCGTTCCAGCCGGTGTTAACCAAGTAGGCTTTAGCGCCTGATTTTTCCATTTTCTTCACGAGCTCTTCAGCATATTTTGTGGGGTGAAGTGAAAGGAAGGCAGCGCCGAAGCAAGCAGAGAAAGTGGGGGTAGGCTCGGTGATACCGCGTTCGGTGCCGGCGAGTTTTGAAGTGAAGCCTGAGAGGAAGTAGTATTTTGTTTGCTCAGGAGTCAGGATTGAAACGGGGGGCAACACGCCGAAAGCGTCGGCCGAGAGGAAGATAACGTTTTTGGCAGCGGGGCCGTGGCTTCCGGGGGCGATTTTTTCGATGTGGTTGATGGGGTAAGAAACGCGGGTGTTTTCAGTCACTGACTTGTCAGCGAAGTCGATTTTGCCGTTGGCGTCGACAGTAACGTTTTCCAAGAGGGCATCGCGGCAGATTGCGTTGTAGATATCGGGTTCTGAGTCTTTGTCGAGGTTGATAACTTTAGCGTAGCAACCGCCTTCGAAGTTAAACACGCCGTTGTCGTCCCAGCCGTGTTCGTCGTCGCCGATGAGCAGACGTTTGGGGTCGGTTGAAAGGGTGGTTTTGCCTGTGCCTGAGAGGCCGAAGAAGATAGCGGTGTTTTCGCCCTTCATGTCGGTGTTGGCAGAGCAGTGCATAGAAGCCATGCCTTTGAGGGGGAGGTAGTAGTTCATGATGGAGAAC
>CAMWUH010000219.1 GCA_947177325.1 uncultured Bacteroidales bacterium | reverse complement strand
AGACTAATTCCGGTGCCAAAAAGAGGTTCGCCCTTACCGGATCAGGAAAGATCAAAAGAAAACATGCTTTTAAAAGCCACATCTTGACAAAGAAGACTAAAAAGCAAAAACGTAACCTTACTCATTTCTCAACCGTAGCCAAATCAGACGAGGGCAGCATCAAATCGCTCCTCGGCATGAAATAAGCCGGTGACTATCAGCAATGATAGCGAGACAAGATTACACTGAAAACAATTTTGTTGAATAAACCATTTTTACTAACCGAGTGATTAGCCCTTAAGAGCAAAAACATCAGCCGCTAACACTCAAAAAATTGACAAAAAAATGCCAAGATCAGTCAACCACGTCGCTTCACGCGCACGCCGTAAAAAAATTCTAAAACTTACTCGCGGTTACTTTGGTTGCCGCCGCAACGTATGGACCGTAGCTAAAAACACCTGGGAAAAAGGTCTTACCTACGCTTACCGCGACCGTAAAGATAAAAAACGCAACTTCCGTGCTCTTTGGATTCAACGTATCAACGCAGCCGCTCGCATGGAAGACCTCAGCTATTCTAAGCTCATGGGCTTGATTCACAAAGCCGGCATCGAAATCAACCGCAAAGTTCTTGCCGACCTTGCGCTCAACAACCCTGCAGCATTCAAAGCAGTAGTTGACAAAGTAAAAAACGCTTAATTTCCACAATTCACCTATAACCCAGCGTTTACTTTACACAATTCATAAGAAGAGCGTCGAAGCCATCAGCTTCGGCGCCTTTTCTTTATAAACATACAGATGCCACCGATTTAACCAAGTGTATAAATTGGCTATAAAAAATGAAGGTTGGGCCGTAATCTAAGATGATTACGACTCAACCTGATTAACTAACAAAAAATCCTTATGAACTGCAAAATCTATTTATGAATCTATCGTGCGAAACTCGCTTTAGAAATAAATCTTATTAATCTAAGGGGGCGATAATATTGATACCATGTTATAAAAATGTTTATAATAGGTGTGTAGCCGGCTACTGCCTGGTTGTAAGAGATTAGGGTATAGGTTGAAAAGCTTTTCAATTGCAAAGTTAACATCAGCATACCGGCAAAAAATCTCAAAATATCCCCTTCGAACGCAAAATTTGCAAAAAAAGTAAATTGTCCTCGGATAGGTAGATTGATTATGCGAAACTAATAGGGGAGGGATACACTGTTTGTAAAAAAGTTTTTGTATATTTGCACAATAAATCAGAAGCAAAACACTATTCTATCATAATTCAGATATGGTCGAAGATAAAGAACTTGAAGTAAACGAATCAGATAACAAAGGACTGAACTTTGTTGAGCAAATAGTAGCTGACGACCTCAAAGAGGGCAAAAACGGAGGTCGACTTAACACTCGTTTCCCACCCGAGCCTAACGGCTACCTTCATATTGGCCACGCAAAGGCTATATGCATGGATTTCGGCGTAGCCGAAAAATTTGGTGGCACCTGCAACTTACGCTTTGATGACACCAACCCTGTCAAAGAAGATGTTGAGTATGTCGACTCAATTAAAGAAGATATAAAATGGCTCGGCTTTGATTGGGCTGATCGCGAATATTATGCTTCTGATTATTTTCCCCAACTCTTTGAATTGGCTGTTCGCCTGATCAAAGAAGGTAAAGCCTATGTTGACGACCAAACTTCAGAAGAAATCGCGGCTCAAAAGGGCACACCTACCACTCCGGGCACAGAGAGCCCTTACCGTAATCGCACACCGGAAGAAAACCTCGACTTGTTTATGCGAATGAATGCAGGCGAATTTGAAGAGGGTAGCCGTGTGTTGCGTGCTAAAATTGACATGGCATCGTCAAATATGCACTTCCGCGATCCAATCATGTATCGCATCATCAAGCATCCTCACCATCGCACCGGAACTACTTGGAAAGTATATCCCATGTATGACTTCGCACATGGTCAGAGTGATTACTTTGAAGGAGTAACACACTCTATCTGCACTCTGGAGTTTGTTCCTCACCGTCCGCTTTATGACTACTTCGTGGATGAATTAGCCGATGAAACTTATCGCCCCCGTCAGATTGAGTTTAACCGCTTGAATTTGACTTACACAGTGATGAGCAAACGCAAATTGCTCCAATTGGTTAAAGAAGGCTTGGTTGCCGGATGGGATGATCCCCGCATGCCAACTATTTCAGGAATGCGCCGTCGCGGTTTTACTCCCGCTTCAATTCGCAATTTCATTGACCGTATCGGTTACACTAAATATGAAGCGCTTAACAGCGTTTCTCTATTGGAGCACGCCGTTAGAGAAGATTTGAATAAGATTTCTACTCGCGTAATGGCAGTTATGAATCCCGTGAAACTGGTTATCACCAACTATCCTGAAGACCAAGTTGAAATGGTTGAAATGGAAAATAATCCCGAGCAAGAGAACTCCGGAACCCATAAAATGCCATTCTCACGCGAAATTTTCATCGAGCGTGAAGACTTCATGGAAAATCCCCCCAAGAAATTTTTCCGTCTTGCTCCCGGCAACGAAGTACGTCTTAAAGGTGCATATATCATCAAATGTCAAGACTGCGTGAAAGACGCCAACGGCAATATTACAGAAATTCATTGTACTTACGACCCCGATACACGCAGCGGCTTGCCCGGTAGCGCACGTAAGGTGAAAGGCACACTCCACTGGGTTTCAGCAGCTCACGCTGTTGATGCCACCGCAAGAATATATGACCGTCTGTTTAATGTAGAAAACCCTTCGGCTGAGCCTGACCGCGACTTCCGCGAAATGCTCAACCCCGACTCTCTGAAAGTTGTTGAAAACATTAAAATTGAACCCTTTGTTGCTGAGAATGCATCGCCCGGAATGAACTTCCAGTTCCAACGTATCGGCTACTTCACCCCCGACAAAGATTCAACACCCGGAAACTTGATTTTCAATCGCACTATTGCATTGAAAGATAGTTGGGAAAAAGAGCAAAAAAAATAATCTGACAAAATATTCGACTTTTAAATGTCGTTTGACTCTAACCCCTCGCATCAACTCTACAATCAATTTATTAACGAAATCAAGAAGTCGTCCCCGTCAATCTATTATGATGAGGACGACTTAATTGACATATTCGATACAGCCGGCGACTTATGCGACACTCCCACACAATTAGAGGTTTTGTTGCTCGGTTATAAACTTTTCCCGGAGAGCGAAGATCTGCTGAAACGCAGAGCAGCTTTCATCCTCGACACAAATGAAGACTCGTTGGAGAATTTCATGAAGCTTCATAGCTCTAAAATCAATAATGATTTCATGTGGGAATTATTCCGCATTAGAGCTAACATTAACTCAAGCGACGCAATTGAGCGGCAAATTTTAGAGCTTCTTGATCGATTTAAGCTCGTTGACGACGAGGAGATTATTCAGTTTATTAGTGTATTCCACCAGTCCTTTCTGCCATGATGCATAAGGGTCGGCA
>CAMWUH010000218.1 GCA_947177325.1 uncultured Bacteroidales bacterium | reverse complement strand
ACGCCCAAAACTGGGTGTAAAATTGGGTGTTAATACAACAAAAGCCTGATAATCAGGCTTTATTGCGGAGAGAGAGGGATTCGAACCCCCGGAGGTGTGACCCTCAACGGTTTTCAAGACCGCCGCAATCGACCACTCTGCCATCTCTCCAATGCTTATCCCTCGGATTTCTAACTCAGCTTATCGCTTTAATCTGATTGCCTTTCGGCCGTTAGTTCCTTTGGTTTTGCGATTGCAAAGGTACGCCGTTTTTTTTTACTGTGCAAATATTTTTGCGATTTTTTTCATTTTTTTGTTAACTCTTCGTGGATAAGCTTGGATAATCATGCTTAATCGTTTGGTTCACAATTTTATAGTTGATGACCCGGTAGATGATTGCATTGTCACATTCTTTATATTTGCTTTGATATCGGAGGCTCCTGAGGCAATTACGCTCCCTGCAGCAGCTTGTAGTTTCCCTGCTTTGATGCCCGATGCTCCCGATGCATTCAATGTCACAGTTTGGGCTGTTCCGCCAATTACTGCGTCGGAGGCTCCCGATACATCTATAGTTACATCATTTGCATTCACTGCATTAATCTCAAGTTCGGAAGCCCCGCTGATTTGGGCATTCACATCTTTGACGGTTAGATTGTTGATGGTTATATCAGAGGCTCCTGAAGCAATAAGAGCGAGAGGAGTTTCAGACTGATTTATTGAGTTTGAATCAAAGTCGCATGCTCCTGAAAGGTTCACATTGGTAAGCTCGGGCGAAGTGACTGTAACCGTTATATTGGGATTACCATTAATAGAAACTTCCTTTAACCTGAAATTCAACGTGTTCCCATTCTGTGTATAGATAAAGTATGGGATTAGATTTTCGGGAGCGGTAAGCGTAGCTGAGTATGTGCGGTCAGTCGATTGTTGATAAACCACTTTAATTGCTGAAGATGCCTGAAGTTGATTGAATTCTGCTACAGTTAAATCGTTAGTTACCATCGTTTTAGAAGGCTCTATTCCGTTATCATTGTTTTGATACACATTTTTGTCAATGGAGCATCCCGTCATCACAACTGGTGCAACAAGGAGCACTGAAGCAAAGATTGCAGAGCTAAGTTTTTTCATTTTGATAATTGGATTATAAAAAGTGATAATTTTATTTGTAATTTATTGCAATGTAAAGGAAGTCAGGTAAACCCATTTATCCGGAGCCTCGATAGGGTCGGATATGGGAGCAAACTTGCCGTTCAATCCTACTGCCTGCGCTGCCAGATTAAAATGACAAAGCCCTATACCCATATCAAGCACCGAAACCATGCCGCGAGATTTATAATAGAAGTCAACCCGATTGTCAACTACCAACGCGCGCCAAGGCTGAGAGTTGGTAGATGAAGGCGCCAAGCGCATCATTTCTAATGGCTGACCGAATTGATTGTCGGGTGAGAGCGATGTTGTGAAGTTGCCGGCAAAGAAAAGTTTGTCAAAGGGTTTTCGATTATTGGCACCGACTGCGAAGCGCGTAAATTTCTCCATAAACGATCGTTTTTGGGCCGACTCGCCTATTGGCGAAATTATCTTCAAGGGAGTTGCATCGGGGAAAGCGGCAACTCGTTCAAAAATAGATTTCTTGAACGTGGCGGCAATCCAACACGTGCCAAGCCCCATTTCGGTAGCTTTAAGAACCACCTGCTCCATGGCGTAACCGGCAGAAAGAGCCGAATGTTCGGTATCGCCTACTCCCATCAGCAGGAAGTCTTTGGCATTAGTGATTACTCCGTACGTCGATGGCTTGAAAGATAGCTCAGCTTCAACCGAAGCCAACTTAATGATATAATCACCTCCGAAAGGCGACTTCGAATCGGCAATAGCTTGATTTATCAGGGCAATCTGTTGGGCATTGAGCGGCGTGCCACTGAAAGAGCGCACTGATTTGCGCATTTTTATAATGTCAGTAATATTCATAATCTATTCTTTATCTATTCTTTCTATGTATAACGCTTTTAAAACATCCAATGTTACAGATGTGATGAAAGTTTTTGGCTGAGCTTTTTGCTTAAAGCAGAAAAAACTCTATCTTTGTAGAGAAATAGTAAAACACAATCCGTTATGGGTAGAAATCGAGTTATTGATCGCCAACTTGTTTACTGCGCTTTAGAAAAATTTCTGGAGCAAAAGAAAATGCGGCGTACTCCCGAGCGCTATAAAGTGCTCGACCAGGCTATCGAGATGACAACCCATTTCAAAGTTGATGATTTGTGTGAACAACTTAATGCCAACTCGTTTCATGTCAGCAAAGCAACGGTTTACAACACCGTGCAGCTACTCGTTGAGGCGGGCATATTGCGGAGGCACCGTTTTGCCGGTCAACCATCGCAGTATGAAATTGTCGTTGAGCAGGCCCAAACGAATCACCACCATTTGATATGTCGCGAATGTGGTAAAGTCAAGGAGATAAAAGATGCTGCCATCGACAACCACTTGCGCCAGACGGTTTATCGCGGGTTTCATCCCGAATATTTCACTCTCTACGTTTACGGCGTTTGCTCGTCTTGCAGCCGCCGAAAAGCAAAGCTATCGAAATAATCAAATTTATCACATAATTTATAATTATATACCAAAAAATGAAAGTTGACGTTTTGCTCGGGCTCCAATGGGGTGATGAGGGTAAAGGAAAAGTAGTTGACGTGTTGACTCCACGCTACGATGCTGTTGCTCGTTTTCAAGGAGGTCCTAACGCCGGTCACACCCTCGAGTTTGACGGTAAAAAATATGTGCTCCGCTCCATCCCATCTGGTATTTTCCAAGAGGGACAAATCAATATCATTGGCAACGGTGTAGTGCTTGACCCCATATTGTTCAAGGAAGAAGCCGAAGCTCTTCAAAAAAGTGGTATCGACTTGCGCAAAGTGCTTAAAATTTCGCGCAAAGTCCATCTCATTCTGCCAACCCACCGCTTGCTCGATGCCGCCAACGAAAAGGCGAAAGGTAGCGCCAAAATCGGCACTACCGGCAAAGGTATCGGCCCGACCTACACCGACAAGATTTCACGCAACGGCCTCCGCCTGGGCGATATGGAAGGAAATGGCACCGAGCGCTATCAGGCTGCACGCGACCGCCACGTGAAGATGCTTCAGGCCATGGGCGAGACTCCCGAATTTGCCGAACTCGAACGCCAATGGCTCGATGCCGTCGAATATCTGAAAACATTTGACATCGTTGACTCTGAATTTGTAGTTAACGGCTTGCTCCGCGATGGCAAATCGGTCCTCTGCGAAGGTGCTCAAGGGACCATGCTCGATGTTGATTTCGGCTCTTATCCCTTCGTCACATCAAGCAATACCATCTGCTCCGGTGCCTGCTCAGGCCTGGGCGTAGCTCCTAATAAAATTGGAGAAGTCTACGGTATTTTCAAAGCTTATTGCACACGCGTATGTTCAGGCCCCTTACCGACTGAGCTTTTCGACGCAACCGGCAAAACCATCCGTGACCT
>CAMWUH010000217.1 GCA_947177325.1 uncultured Bacteroidales bacterium | reverse complement strand
AAGGATAATTTTATATTCGCGGGGAGTGAGGTCAAGCGGTTTGCCGGCGATGTAATCGATTTTATCATTTTGAGAAATGCGCAAGCCACGATAAACGATGTCAGACTCGTAGTTGCCCCCGCCCTGAGCTTGTTGGGGCTGCGACTGCTGATGTTGCATAGGTTGCTGCATCGGCTGCTGCATGTGGGGTTGCGGCTGCTGATACACCGGTTGCTGCATCGGCGGATACATCTGAGGTTGCTGATACATTTGGTTAGCGGCCATTTGTTGAGCACGTTGTTGCATTGCTCCGGCGCGGCGTAACACAGCTTTAACACGCGCGATAACTTCGCTGTTAACAAACGGTTTGGTGATATAATCGTCAGCACCGATGTTCAGACCCATAACGGTGTGGTCTTCGCCACTAAGTGCAGAGCAGAAAATGATGGGGGTGAACTCGGTCACCGGAGAGCGTTTAACTTGTTTGGCAAAGTCAAAGCCACTCATTTTATCCATCATAATGTCAACAATCATCAGGTTATAGACCGACAAGTCCATGCCAAGAGCCTCTTCGGCGCTATTGGCGGTGTCAACGTCGTAACCTTCTTTTTCGAGGTTGAATTTGAGAATCTCGCAGAGTGATTCTTCGTCGTCAATTACTAATATTCTGTAACGCATAAAATAATGTGTTGGAATGGTATTAATGACAAATTTAAGAAAATTTCTTTAATAGAAACGCTAAAATGCAATGTTAAATCTTTAAATTAACATTAGTTAACGTCAAAAGCATCTCCATAGCTTATTACAGCATAGCTGTCAACGGTGTAAATGCTTGAGTTTTTGAGAGTTTCCAACTCTGACGCCGGAAGCGAACCAGTGGCCTCCCCGGTTGACACAATTATCAAACTGATATTGTCGGGTAGCTGCGATAGCGTAGTTGCCAATTCAGTGTCGGTGGTTGCCATGATTGCAGTAGCAAATGCATCGGCTGTCATGGCATCAGGGGCTATAACGGTAACGGATAACAGAGCGGTAGGTTGAGGATAACCCGTCAGCGGCGAAATGGTGTGGCCGTATTTGCCGTAGGCAGTTTCATGATAATTGCGATAGTTGCCTGATGTGGCTATACCACAGTTAGTTACGGATATTGTTGTCACTTGACTGTCGCCCGGCAATGACCCGTTGACCGGCGCATCCACCATAATCCGCCACTTCTCGCCCATAGGGTTAACTCCCGATAGTGCAATCTCTCCTCCAATTTCTATCATATAATCGTTGATGCCTCGCTCGGCCAACATGCGGCCCACCTCGTCACATCCCAGTCCCTTGGTAATGGCAGAGAAGTTAAACTGAGTCTCCGCCGAGGGTTTTATTATAACGCCATTGTTGATTGAGCATCGTGCAATACCAACCGACTTCAGGCATGAATCAATTTGTTGAGCCGTCGGCACAGAGTTTTCCTCCGCGTTATCATGCCCAAACCCCCATAAATTGAGTAGTGGGGCAACCGTTGGATCAAATCCCGGAACTAGCTGATTTATTGACTTTGAAGCTTCCAAGACTTTGGTAATATATGCGTCGGTTGAGTCAGCGACATTGTTGTTGATTTTTGATATTTGTGAATCTTGCAGAAAAGGGGAGAGCGAAGCTTCAACCTCTCGCAATTTAGAGATTATATCGGCTGACAAATCTTCAGTTCCTTTATAGGTGATGTGATAGGCGGTGTGCCAAATGCTCCCTTCTATTGTGATATATTGCGTGTTTTGGTCACGTTGGCAGCTACTGACTGCTGCTGATAATGCAATAACTAACGATAATATGCTAATTTTAGATAAATTAAGCTTCATGAATTGATTTTTTGAAACTAATGAGGTAAATTTGTCTGAAAGATAGTAAATGTTAGTGTCATTAACAAATTTAATTGATAAAGAATTATGAAATCATTTGTTTTCTTAGCCGACGGTTTTGAAGAGCTCGAAGCGCTGAGTCCTGTCGACGTGATGCGTCGTGCCGGCATGGATGTAACTACCGTATCCATAAGTTCTTCACTTGAAGTGACCGGAGCACATGGCGTGGTTGTTAAGGCCGATAAACTTTTTGCTGATGTTGATTTTGAAGGAGCAGAATGGATTGTTTGCCCCGGCGGATTGGGCGGAGCCCAGAATTTAGCAGCATTTGAGCCTCTTGCCAAGATGTTGAAATCGCGTGTGGAAGCTAACCTGAAGGTTGCAGCTATTTGTGCTTCGCCGGCTTTGGTTTTTGCTCCCCTTGGTATTATTAAGGGTCGCAAAGCCACCTGCTATCCCGGCATGGAGAGCTACTGCTCCGGTAGCGAAATGATTGATACTTTTGTGGTTAAGGACGGCTGCGTAATTACCGGTCAGGGACCTGCGGCTGCAATTGAGTTTGCTTTGGCCATTGTGGCTGATTCGCTTGGAGCGGATAAGGCTGCCGAAGTTGCTGCCGGACTGCTCTACGACCGCAAATAAGGCTCTTAAGCTTAAGCTAAAAAAGGAAAATCAAGTTTAGCCTGATTTTCCTTTTTTAATAGGGTTTATAAAATATCATTTCAGGCTGTAAAGGTCAGCAAGGTGCCGGAGCCTTTGATTGTGAGCAGGGTGGAAGTTGCAGGGTAGAGGATGGTTTGCCCGCGAGAAAGTGTTTCGCTATGATTTTCACTGTCGGTGATGGTTACTTCACCCTCGGCGCAAAACACTATCATAAAAGAGTCGTTAAGATTATCGATTTCTCCGCAACCGTTAACCTCAATTTTAGATGCTTTAAAGTAGTCGCAATCGCATATTATTTCCGCGGGTTTACTGTCGTCTCCTTTATCGGCTTTCCGCAATTTTAGCTTTTGGTTGCCGCTGAGCGAAAGCACTCGCATGGCCTCGTTGAGGTGTAGCGGGCGCGGATTTCCGTCGGCGTCAAGGCGGCCATAGTCATAAAGGCGATAAGTGACGTCGCTTGTTTGCTGAATTTCAAGCAGCAGATTTCCTGCGCCGGTGGCATGAACTTGCCCGGCCGGCAAGAAATATACATCGCCGGGCGCTGATTGGTATCGTTGGATAACGTTCATCAATGTGCCGTCGGCAATGTGTCTGTGTAAGTCATCGTGAGAGATGTCAGACTTGAATCCGGCATAAATTGCGGCATCTCCGTCGGTGCCGAGAATATACCACATCTCGGTTTTGCCGTTTGGCTCGCCTATTTCTGCAGCGGCAACATCGTTGGGGTGGACTTGCACCGAGAGATCTCGGTGAGCGTCAAGTATTTTCAGAATGAGCGGAAAACGATTGCCGTGTCGCTCATATACATGGCTACCCATCAAGTCGGCTCCATAGCGAGAAATCACGGCATCGAGCGTCATCCCGGCAAGTTCTTCAGGGCTTTCAACCTTACTGATATGAGATTGATAACCTGAAATTTCCCAGCTCTCGCCAATGTCTGCCGAGGGTAATGATTCCCCTTTGAAAGCTCCGATTTGGGAGCCTCCCCACACAACACTTTTATAATATGGCTTAAATCTAAGGGGTTTCATGTAT
>CAMWUH010000216.1 GCA_947177325.1 uncultured Bacteroidales bacterium | reverse complement strand
CCACTTCGGCAAAGTCGGCACCTGAGGCTACTACTTGATAGAGCGAGTCGATTTGAGCCTTCTTTTCGGCAGCTTGTTCGGGAGTGAGACCTTGGGTGAGGCGGAGAATGTGGCTTGCTTTAACCTCGCCGGGATAGGGGCGGCGATTGGTTACGCGGACAACGTGGTGACCGTAAGGGGTTACGAACACGGGAGAGAACTCACCCACAGGTGTCGCGTAAACCACGTCTTCAAATTGATAGGGGTATTGGCCGGCTGAGATGTAGCCGATGTGACCGTTGTTGCGTCGCTTGGAGGGGTCGATGGAGTAGCGTTTCACTACGGCTTCAAAGTCGGCACGGCCGTCAATGATGGCATTGCGGAGTGAGTCGAGCACTTGGGCGTTGCGGGCAATTTCGCGGGGGGTGCTGCCATATTCCATCATTATATGGTCAACTTCAACTTGTTCGCCCATGCGCTTGTAGAAGTCTTGAATCATTTGCTCGCGTGCTTCGGCCGAAACGAGATAGGGCTCGGCGAGATCGCGTTTGTAGCCTGAAAGTTCTTTTTGGAATTTGGCGTCGTTCTGCAATCCGGCCTTTTCGGCATCGGCCACTTTGAGCTTGTAGTTGACAAACATGTCGAGATATTGGTCAACGGTTTGTTGGTCAGCTTGCTGACTGTTGTTTTTGTTGTAGAGGTAGTTAAACTCGCTGACGGTTACCGGTTTATCGTCGATTGTAAGCAACACGTCGGTAGGCTTTTGGGCTGATGCTGCAAGTGAGCAAGTCAATGCCAAAGCGATGATTGAGAGTGATTTTTTCATTGGTTGATAACGGGTAGTGGAGTAGGGAATTTGCTATTGGAAATTCTCAATTATAATAGTATTTACCAATTATAAAAACGCACTCCGACGCGGTTTATTGCGTCGGAGCGGTTAAATATGTGTCAATGTCGACTTTGCCGTGTTGGAGGCAAGTGGCATAGTAAAGTATCTACGTTACTCTTCCACTTCTCCCTCAATGTAGGCGGCGCGGAATGAGCCGTCGGGCATAGGGATTACCATAATGGCGTAAAGTTTTGAAGATGTGCGGATAGTGTCGTCATTGAAATTCTGAATACAGCTGTAAATCACGATTTTAGTGCCGTTAATCTCATCTTCCTCACGGAGCACGTCGTCGGGGAGTACATCTTTATAGAAACTCTCAAGCTGCTCGAATGTTTGCGGATAATAGCTTGTTGTGGTAGAGTAACAGAGAGCATTAGTAAGGCCAATGGCTTCAAATTCAGGAGTTACGACCTCTTCATAGTTAGGAGCGATGTCAACGAAGAAAGGGAAAAGTGCGGTGGCTTTGGCACTGAAGGCCACGATGCAGAGCAGGGCGGCGATGACTATTTTTTTCATATTGGAGAGGGTTACGATTTAGCGTTGCGAAGCCGAGTAGTTGGGGGCTTCAGAGGTGATGGCAACGTCGTGGGGATGCGATTCGGCCACGCCTGCATTGGTGATGCGGGTAAACTTGGCTGAGTGAAGCGCATCGATATCTTTGGCGCCGCAATAGCCCATGCCTGCACGGAGACCGCCGAGCATTTGGTAAACCACCTCGTAGAGCGAGCCTTTGAAGGGTACACGAGCTGCGATGCCTTCGGGCACGAGCTTTTTGGTGTCGGTTTCGTTGCCTTGGAAATAGCGGTCCTTAGAGCCTTTTTCCATTGCTTCGAGCGACCCCATGCCACGATAGGTTTTGTATTTACGGCCATTGTAGATGATAGTGTCGCCGGGCGACTCTTCAACGCCTGCGAGCATGCCGCCGAGCATCACGGAGTAAGCGCCTGCGGCGAGGGCTTTGACGATGTCGCCCGAGTAGCGGATGCCACCGTCGGCAATCAAGGGCACTCCGGTGCCTTCAAGCGCTTTGGCCACATCGTAGACCGCTGTAAGTTGAGGCACACCGACGCCTGCAATGACGCGGGTGGTGCAGATTGAGCCGGGGCCAATGCCCACTTTCACACCGTCGGCACCGTTTTCAACCAGGAATTTGGCTGCTTCGCCTGTAGCGATGTTGCCTACAACTACGTCGATGTGGGGATATTTTTCTTTGATAGCACGGAGTGTGCCGATAACGCCTTTAGAGTGGCCGTGGGCGGTGTCGATAACCAAGGCGTCGACTCCGGCTTGAACCAGAGCATCCACGCGCTCCATAGAGTCGGGGGTAACGCCAACACCGGCTGCTACGCGCAAACGGCCGCGAGAGTCTTTCGCTGCCAGAGGTTTGTCTTTTGCTTTGGTGATATCTTTGTAGGTAACGAGGCCAATGAGCTTGCCGTCGTTGTCGACCACGGGGAGTTTCTCGATTTTGTGGCGTTGGAGAATTTCGGCTGCTTCCTCAAGGTCGGTAGTCTGATTGGTGGTGATGAGGTTTTCAGAAGTCATCACTTCATCGATGGGGCGGTTGAGGTCGCGCTCGAAGCGGAGGTCGCGGTTTGTGACGATGCCCACCAAGTGGCGCTCGTCGTCAACCACGGGAATACCGCCGATGTGGTATTCTTCCATCATAGCCAGTGCATCGCGCACTGTTTTGCCGCGTTGAATGGTAACGGGGTCATAAATCATGCCGTTTTCGGCGCGTTTAACGGCGTGGACCTGGCGCGCCTGCTCGGCTATCGACATGTTTTTGTGAATAACGCCGATGCCGCCTTCGCGAGCTATTGCGATAGCTAAGGGAGCTTCGGTTACGGTGTCCATAGCTGCTGAAACGATGGGCACGTTTAGCGTAATGTTGCGGGAGAATTTGGTGGTAAGGTTGACTTGACGGGGCAACACTTCAGAATAAGCGGGGATGAGGAGCACATCGTCAAATGTCAAACCATCCATTTTAACGCGGTCGGCAATAAATGACATAATCTATGATTTTGAATAGTTTGTTGTGATTTTATTGCGCACAAAGTTACTATTTTTTTTGAAAATATGCAAATATGCGGCGGGGATGGTTATTTTTTGGGGGATTGGAGGGTGATGTGGCCGTTGCGGATGTCGAGAGAGGTGACGGGGCGCTTGCCGGGGATTTGGAGAAGGTTGATGATCACTTGCACGCCGTCGCCACAGGTGATGCCGATCTTTGGCTCAGTGATCGATGACTCCGGGCCGAATGGAAGTTCTACATATTGCTCGATAGTGCCGGGAGCTGCTTCGGGATGGCGGCGGTAGCCTAATTGAGAGTTGAGCAGCTTTACGTCGACAGGATCGGCGCCGTTGACGCTCATTGGGGTAATGGCTGCGGGATAGGGAGCGAGGCCGCGAATGAAATTGTGGACTTCGAGTGCTGGCTTGTTCCAGTCAACGCGGCAGTCGTTTTTGAATATTTTGGGAGCCGGCGACTGTGTCAGGCCATATAGGTCGATGATGGCTTGTTGAGGGGTGAATGTGGCGGTGACGTCGCAGAGTACAGTGGCGGTTTCGACGGTGACTTCGGAAATCATCACCATCAGGCAGACTCGGATACACATCTGACTCTGCCGAAGAACTCTAGGGTGTAGATCTCGGAGG
>CAMWUH010000215.1 GCA_947177325.1 uncultured Bacteroidales bacterium | reverse complement strand
TTTCCTCAATTTCCATCTCGCATATAGTATAATTTAATTTTCAACAGTTACTTATAAAAGGAATTATATGAAAATACTAAAAGGGAGATGAGTCAATCAATGATAAAATTTTCTGAGCGAATTTTAGATTGTCAAATTTAGGGGTTATTTAATTAACTTATAGATACTTGCGCAAAATATAAGCCTCCGAGATTTTAACGAAATCTTTAAATAGGGTAACTGCTCATGAAAACTGCGGGAAATTTGTTTAATATTGTTGCGTTATGTTAATATATGTAAATGCACGTTTTGGTCACTTTATAACAGCCAATCCACCCCGCGCAGTTTCTTTGTATAGAGAAGGTAAATCATGACCGGTCTGCTTCATGACCTCAACCACTCTGTCAAACGAAACAGAGTGACGGCCGTCGGAAAACGAAGAATACAAATTGGCATCCAACGCACGAGCTGCAGCGTAGGCGTTGCGCTCAATGCATGGAATTTGCACCAGACCGCACACAGGGTCGCACGTTAACCCCAAGTGATGTTCCAACGCCATTTCGGCCGAGTACTCAATCTGAGCGGGAGTGCCTCCGAAGAGTTGCGAAGCTGCAGCTGCGGCCATAGCGCAGGCGACTCCCACTTCACCTTGGCACCCCACCTCGGCTCCGGAAACTGAAGCATTCTTTTTTACAACATTGCCAAACAGTCCGGCAGTTGCAAGGGCGCGCAAAATCCGTTGCTCGGAAAATCCTTTAGATGTATAGAGGTGATAAAGAACAGCAGGCAACACACCACACGAACCGCATGTAGGCGCAGTAACAATCATGCCACCCGATGCATTCTCCTCGCTGACAGCGAGCGCATAGGCGTAGACAAGGCCGCGGCTTTTGAGGCTCGCGTTATGGCCGGTAGCGTTCATATAGTAACTGACTGCCTTACGACGCACTCCCAATCCGCCGGGCAATACACCCTCGGCTTCAATGCCACGCTCAACGGCATCTTTCATCGTGTGCCAAACCTGTCGAAGATAGTCCCATAGTTCCGGGCCTTCATTTTGGTCGACGTATTCCCAGTAGCTATGGCCCGTAGAGTCGGCCCATTGCTGAATTTCGGTGATTGTGTTCATCTTGTAAACATCCGGGGCGGCCGAGCGTTGCTCCCCCTCTTTAACTATGTCGCCACCGCCGACAGAATAGTACACCTGCTCGTCAATCACATCGCCGACAGGTGACAGCGCTTTGAAACGCATCCCGTTTGTGTGGTAAGGCAACACTGTGTCAGGTTCCCAAATAATATTTGTGGGCGCAAACCTGGTGAGCACATCGAGGATAGCAACGTCGGTCAAGTGGCCACGGCCGGTAGCGGCCAATGAGCCGTAGAGTGTTACCTCGTAAGAGCGGGCATCGGGACATTGCTCACTGAAAGCAAGTGCCGCTTCGCGCGGTCCCATGGTGTGGGAGCTCGAGGGTCCTCTACCTATTTTAAACAGATTTTTGATTGATTCCATGACTTAAAGAGCGCGTGGTGCGCATAAAGTAGATAAAATACATGACGGCTGCACAGAAAAGTGAAATCGAGAAGCTGCTCACCAATCCGGGCATGCCGCCGCAAAACGTAAATGTGAGAATATATGTGGCCGGAACACCGACAACGGCATACGACACGAAAGCCGTCAGCAGCATGGGCATAACGTTGCCCGTGCCGCGAAGTGCACTGGAATAGTTGATTTGTGTGGCATCTGCTATTTGATACAGCATCAGTGGCGGAATCAGTGTGATTGTTAAGTCAAGAACGACTCTGTCGTCTGTGAAGATGGCAAACAGAAATCGACCCGCAAAATAGAATATTGCCGACGAAATCAGGCAAAGCACGAGAGTTACATGATAGCCGGCAGTTGCTACTTGACGCATTCTCATGTTATCCTTCGCACCGGCAGCATTAGCCACCAATACCGAGGTAGCCGAGCCGAAACTATAGTAAACACAAAATCCCAAAGTGCCGGTAATCAAAATAATTTGAAAAGCAGCGAGCTCGACAGCCCCAAGCCATCCGGCCATAACGGCGGCGATGGAAAACGACCCTGTTTCGAGCATCAACTGAAGGCTGACCGGGAGCGAAGTGGTGAAAATCTTGCGCCGTCTGTCGATTGAAAATCGCGCTGACTTAAATGCACTCTTATAGCCGCTGTAGCGCACCCCTCTCATAAATACAAGGTAAATAATCACAGGGCAAAACCATCGAGCCACGAGCGTTGACACGCCTGCTCCGGTCAATCCCATTTCAGGCACTCCAAGATTGCCGTAAATAAGCACCCAGTTGCCAAAAATATTTATGCAGTTCGATGCCAGGATTATCCACATAGGCATCTTTGTGGAGTTAAGTGCGTAGGCCGCCTGGGCAAACACATTAAAAATTGCTATGGGCAAAACCCCGGCCAGGTAGAGCAGGAAATAGGGGCGTATGAGAGGTAATAAATGCTCCGGCTGACCAAGATTTGGCAGAAACGCATACACAACCGCCATGGCCGCTGTCAGCAGCAACGCATAAATAACATTCAACCGCAGGCCGTCGCGGAGCATTGTTCCTATTCCATGATTGTCAGCTATGGTAAACAACGCACCAATCAGCGGAGTCAATCCATAGGTAAATCCCAAACAGCCGAGCACGGCCAGATTAAACACATTGTTGACAAACGAAGCAGCCGACAGCGCATCGGTAGAGTAATGCCCCACCATTGAGTTGTCGGCAAACCCCACTACAATCATCCCCAACTGACTGACCAATATCGGGCAGCCGAGAGCAATAATCCGTCGATAATCAGCTAAATATCGGCTCAATGCGTGATATGGAATAGCAAATAGCGTTAATCGTTAAGCATCTTCAGAGCGGCTTCGGTGGTGCCTTCCATAAGCATGCAAACCGGGCCCATAGGAGTGACAGTGATTGTAAGAACCACAGTTTTACCTTCGCCTGCCGGTTGTGCGTAGATGTAAGTGTGATGGCCTTCGATTATGGTTTCATAGGTCTCGGCATCGGTGATTTGATCTTTCACTGAGAGAAAGCTGTCGGGAGATTGACCGAGAAGCATAGCTACCTTACCACTGTCAAGACCCTCTTTGGCTACATCATATTGGGGCATATCCGAAATGGCAACGCCGGGGATTGCAGCGATTTCATCAAATGCTTCTGATACGGTGATGGCTTGTGCGGCAAAAGCAGCAATCAATGCTACTGCTGAGAAGAGAAATTTTTTCATTGCTTTTCTATATAAAATATGTGAATGATAATTGACCTTAAAATATACGGACATCAAACTGTACGGCCTGACATAGCAATCGGCTTGCTATTATACGCGAAGTTAACAAAAATAATCGGTTAATCTACGCACTTTATTCAAAAAAACTCGGCTTAACTTTGTCGTGAATATAAAAAACGGATAGGTATAAAAAAATTATTCGTCATCGCGACGAATAATCTCCTTAACCTTAAATCTTATACCATGAAAAACACATTGCAAAGGTAATGCTTTTTATGTTATAAAACATACTTTTTT
>CAMWUH010000214.1 GCA_947177325.1 uncultured Bacteroidales bacterium | reverse complement strand
TGGCCCGGCGACCAAATGAAGCTCGTCGACGCCTCCAAACGCCTCTACCGCTGGATTGCACCCGAAGGCAAAGTGCCTGACTGGATTATCATCGTAGATATGGCTGATCAAAAAAATAACCGTATGAAAGGAGATAACAGTGTTGGCGACGGCGACACCCCCTTCATCAACGGTGCAACCTATCAGGCCGACAGCTCCTATGAAATCGTGAGCTGGTCAATCTCCGATCCCGAACCGGATCCCGATCCCGACCCTCAACCCACTCCCGACGCTGAAATCTACTGCTACTTCGTTAACTCCGGCAATTGGTCAAATGTCTATGTGCACGCATGGGACGAAACAGGCAGCGCATGTAACAACCCCTCCTGGCCCGGCGACCAAATGCAACTCGTCGATGCTGCCCGGAATCTCTATCTCTGGACTGCTCCCGCCGGCCGCTACCCCACTTGGATTATTATCCACGACAACGGCTCTAACCGCATGAAGGGTGAAAACAGCGTGGCCGGCAGTGGTGGCAAAGACGGCGACACTCCATTCCTGAATGGCGTTACTTATTATCCCGACTCTACCCATGAGGGTGAAGAGATACCCGTTAACCGCCCCGGTTCAACTGCCGGTGCAGTCAGCTCATGGAGCGACGATGGCACCACCGTTACCATCGAATGTGAAAGCGCTTCACTCTTCATCACTCCCTACGCCGACAAAATCGTAAAAGTGTTTACGCTTCCCATTGGCTCTACCGAGCAGGAGCGTCGTTCAATCACAGTGTCGGCTGCCCCTAACGCTTCTTACACTGTTGCTGAAACCGAGGACGCCGTTGAAATCAACGTAGCTTCGGCCACTGTAGTAAGCGTGGCGAAAGACAACGGCTTGATATCATTCTTCGACGGCAAAGGCAATCTCAAACTCCGGGAAGAAAATTATCTGCGCAACCTCCAATCCAACCATTCCGTTAAGTTTGCTTCAATGGGCGATGCCGCTTTCTTCGGCGCAGGCTACAACGGCAAAAACGGTAACATCAAAGGTCGCACACTCCGCATCGATAATACTCAGACCGGCGGCTGGGGAGCCGACGTCTTTGACTATCCCCACTGCATCGCTATGCCCTTCGTGGCCTCTACAAGCGGCTACGGAGTGCTTTTCGACGACCACTGGCGTGGCGCCGTCATGTCGCCCCTCGCCTCAGGCCTCACTTACACCTCCGGCGCCCAAAACCCCATCAGCTACTACTATATAGATGGCGATAACCTCGACGATGTAGTCAGCAACTACACCATCCTTACCGGTCGTCAAGAACTTCCCCCATATTGGGCTTTAGGCTACATCACCTCACGCTACGGTTACCACGACGAAACCGAGGCGCAAGGATATATCGATGAAATCAAAGGTGCCGGCCTGCCCCTCGACGGCATAGTGTTTGACCTCTTCTGGGAGGGCTCCGACGAATCGGGCATGGGCAATCTTGACTGGTACACCCCCAGCTTCCCCGACGCAAAAGGTATGATGAAACGCTGGCATGACCAGGGCATCAACACCCTGCTTATCACCGAGCCGTTCTTTACCTCACGCTGCCAAAACTATGACGCTATAGTAAATAACGGTTACTCAGCCGACGATGATGTAAGCAACATGTCGTGGCTTAAATCGCCGAAAGTGGCTCTCCTCGACTCATCCAATCCCGACGCTTTGGACTGGATGTGGACATTCTACCGCGACCGCATCAAAGAGGGCGTTACCGGCTGGTGGATGGACCTCGGCGAGCCCGAGCAACACGATGACGACTCTCACCATGTGGGTGGCTCCGTCAGCCAAGTCCACAACGAGTTCGGTCAGCTCTGGATTGAACGTATCTATAACGGTATTCGCGAGGAGTTCCCCGAAATGCGACCCTTCCTGATGCCCCGTTCAGGCACTTCGGGCATGCAACGCTTCTCAACTTTCCCCTGGACCGGCGATATCAACCGCTCGTGGGGCGGTCTGCAAGCACAGGTTCCCGCGCTGATTAACATGGCAATGTCGGGCGTGTCATATCTCGGCAGCGACGTTGGCGGCTTTACCGCTAACTCTACCAACCCCACACTCTATCTCCGCTGGGTTGAGTTCGCTGTGTTCTCGCCGATGATGCGAACCCACTCTCCCTACAAGCCCGAGCCCACACTCCCCGAGTATAGCAGTGTGCTCCCCGATGTAAGAAAATTTATTAACCTCCGCTACAAATTCCTCCCCTACACCTACACACTCTCTTATCTCAACACTACTCAAGGCCTACCCATGGCTCGTCCCGCCTGTGCGCTCGATGCTGACCCGACCGTGTTGGCCGACTGCAAAGATGCTTACCTCTGGGGCAAGGACCTCTATATAGCACCCGTGCTCGCTGACCAAACCTCTCGCTCAATCACTTTCCCCGAAGGGCAGTGGATTGACCTCAACGACTACTCTAAAACATACGCCGGAGGCGAAACCGTCAACTACCCGGCTCCGCTCGACAAGCTTCCCTACTTCATGCGTCGCGGCAGCTTCATCCCGATGTTTACCAAAAGCGAAGACTTCGGTTCAACCTCGGCCACAAGCTACGATGATATCACCGTGCTCCACAGCGTTGATTTAACCAAAGCCGGCGTCAACACAGGCCTGATCTACGAGGATGACCGCACCTCTGCATCTTCTCTCGAAAAAGAGGAATACGCTCTGTTGCAACTCCGCTCCGAAACCGATGGCGAAGGTACCATGGAAATAGTTTGCTCGCCCGTAATTGGCAGCTCATCAGCTTTCATGCCCGAAACCCGCACCATCCATTTCCACATCATCGGCTACAATGGCGAACACGCTCCCAAAATCGATATTGTAAGCACAGTGGCTCCTGCCGCTCACATTCTTGCCGATAATGAAATCATCGTTGCGGAGAAATCATCAATCGACGAAGTTAAAGCACACGACGGCCATGCATATTTCCGCCCCAACAATAATGAAATGTATGTAAAAGCGATTGTGCCCGCCACATCAACAGTTCATCTCGGCCTTGGTCGCGACTCAAGCTCAGTTGATGCAACATTTGCCGATGCCGATGTTACCACCCTTGAATATGTCGACGGCATGATCAATTACGCAGTTGACTCCGCAGCCCGCTCGGCAGTGATTGAGTTCATCGCCCTCGATGGCCGAGTGATAGCCACTACCGGAGCACTCAACGCCGACGGCTTCGTTCACTCTGTAGCCGCTCCTGCCGCTCCCGGTTTCTGCATCGCCCGCATGACCGTAGCCGGCCAAAACGGCAACGTTGAAAAATCAATCAAATTTGTCAAATAATCGGAAATAAGGCTTCCCGCTATCTGTCAACTTTTGACTGATTACGTTACTCACGACTAATCCTAAAACAATTCCTTTATTTGTTTTTTATCGGAGCTCCCCCGGAGAGGAAATCCTCATCCGGGGGGCTTTTTTGTGCTCCTGACTCTACGCCATAATGTCGGGCGGGGAGGATTGCGAGCCATTGTAAAAAAGCGGTTGTTAAATATGAAAGAAACCGGTAGATATTCTTTGTTTGCA
>CAMWUH010000213.1 GCA_947177325.1 uncultured Bacteroidales bacterium | reverse complement strand
GTCTTTCTTACAGTCTTTTGCTTTGGCTTTATCACATTGAGCTTTGTCAGCTTTATCGCATTTAGCTTTGTCAGCTTTATCGCATTGAGCTTGGTCGCCACAGTTGCCTTGGAATCGCTGAGGAGTCAGAGCTTCGAGAGCTTGCTGTTGGTCGGGGGTAAGGTTGAGACCTTCGAAAGGATTGAGGCGGCCACGTTCTTGCTGACCTCTCATGCCTTTGGGGCCACGTTGACCGGCAAAGTCGCCTTTCTTAACGTCGTGGCGTTTGTGAGCATTCCGGCATTGACCGTCAGCTTTGCTGCATTGTTCGGTTTTGGGGGTAGCTTCAGAAGTTGCTGCCTCGGGAGTTTGAGCTGATGCTGCGAAGCCGATTGAAGCGGCTAATGCGATTGCTACTGAGAAAATTGCTTTTTTCATAATCATGTTCTGTTTTTGAAGTTTCTAATTAAATTGTCTGTATTATTGTTAGTAGAGCGGATATGTTTTGCTCCCGTTCTGAATATATGACGCCCCAAAAGATAATAAGTTTAATCTCCCGGGGCGTAATTAGCAAATGTTAACTCTTTAACTTAATTTTTCCAAATTATTCTTGAGCGCGCAATTCTTCGGCTGAAAGACGACGCATTTTGATTACTTCACGACCGCGGTTATCGCGAAGCACCACGGCGTTGTTGCCTTCGGCATAAGCGCCCTCAACCTCCTCCAGAGCAACGAGGAATGAAGTTTCCTTGGCCATGTCGGGGCAAGCACGGCGAGTAACGCCAATGTGGTCAAACTGCACGGAGTGGCTCTTGTCAGGGTCAATCAAAATGGAGCCGTTGAGGAGGTTGCAGCCGGTGTTGCCGTGGATACGACCTTCGGGAATATCGATAACCATCTGAATACCCTCATCGGTATTAGACTCGCCGTCGATACGTGTAACGGCCCATGCCCCGTTGAGGAAGTCCATATTGTGGCGACGGAGCACCATAATTACCTGGTGACGCTCGTTTTCGAGGTCGAGATATGACTCGTGGCCATATTGCTTGATTGAGTAGAATTTGACCTCAGGGAGCGTTACATTAATCATATATTCAAACGGAGCATCCTGGCACATCATCCGGGTAGAGAGAATCCGGTCAAAGCTGATAGCCCCCTTTGAGGGTGTGTCAACCGAGCCATTAATGATGTTGCATCCGTTGTTGCCGTAGAACCGTCCTTCGGCCGCAACAATGTTGATAAACGGGCGTTCTTCGCCGGTCACCTTATCGCCACGGAGGTTGTAGATGGTCCACTCGCCGTTGATTTTCGGGTCGACTTTGGCTGTAGCGGCTGACTGTTGGCCGGCTAACTGTTCGGCCGATTGCTCGGCTATCTGCAGCTCCTCTTGGGCAATAACGTCGGTTTCAGCAGCGGTCTGGGCCATAGCCGGTATCAGGGTAGCGACTGCCATAGTCGCCATTAAAAAGATTTTTTTCATAGTGAATAGTAATTGTCAATATTTAGTTGTTGATTATATTTATTAGTTGATTATATTTATTAGATGAGATTTTACGTATTCGGTTTAAATGTATAACTGAAAACGTAGGGCTATTGTTTTCACTGCCGAAAAAAACGCTTTGTTAAGGCAACGTTTTTCATTAATAATCGCTAATTTTGCATTGTGAAACCTGACTCATCACATCGCTTATGAACATCTACCTGAAATTATTCACCACATTCTTTAAGATAGGCGCCTTCACCTTTGGTGGCGGTTGGGCAATGATTTCGATTATAGAGAAGGAAATCGTTGACAAGCACCGCTGGATCGAGCGCAATGATTTTCTTGACCAATTGGCTGTGGCACAATCGTTGCCGGGCATTTTGGCTGTCAATATCTCCGTGGCTGTGGGCGACCGACTGAAGGGGATGCGCGGGAGCGTGGCTGCAGCCTTGGGCACAATCATGCCGTCGTTTCTGATTATTCTGGCGATAGCCATCTTCCTAACACCCGACATTATCAAGAACAACCCCCACATCAGCGCTATTTTCCAAGGCATACGCCCCTGCGTTGTGGCGCTTATCATTGCTCCGGTCATCACCTCGGCACGGGCTGCCAAAATCAGTTGGGAAACGATATGGATACCGATTGTGGTTGCTTTGCTGATATGGTCAGGGTGGACTTTCATATCCAACCCTATATTATATATAGTGCTCGGCGGCTTCGGCGGTTGGCTCTACTTCGCAATCAAGAAGCATCGCGCAGCCCGTCAAGCTGCAGCCGAGAGCCTGAAGGAGGGGCGCAATAAGCAATGATTATCTATCTGAAACTCATCTGGAGCTACTTGAAGATAGGCCTCTTTGGCTTTGGAGGCGGCTATGCAATGCTGTCGCTTATTGAGCGTGAGATTGTGGGTCACGGCTGGATTTCGGAACAGATGTTTACCGACATTGTGGCAATTTCGCAAATGACACACGGCCCTATCGGCATCAACTCGGCCACCTACATAGGCTATGTGGCTCCGGCCGAAAATGACCCCTCGCTGGCATCGCCTCTCTGGGGCATCTTGGGCTCGCTGATATGCACTCTCGTTGTAGTGCTGCCATCATTCATTCTCGTTGCAAAAACAAGCCATTTCATTACCAAGCACCATGAGAGCGGCATCATCAAGGCTATCTTCACTGGGCTGCGACCTGTGGTAGTGGGGCTTATCGCTTCGGCTGCGTTGATGCTGATGAACGCCGACAACTTCGGCTCAACATCTCCCCAAGTCATCACCTCCGTAATCATCTGCGCCGTTTCGTTCGCAATAGTCTTTTTTACCAAAATCCACCCCATACTGGTGATATGCCTTTCGGGACTCGCAGGTTGGATAATCTATTCAGGCGTAATATTTTAGAACCGGCTCTTAGCACCGACATCTACCACTCTATGACTTATCAGGAAACCATTCAGCTATTATACGATGCTACGCCTCAATTTCAGCGCATAGGGGCCGCTGCATATAAGCCCGGGCTCGACACTGCCTGCAAATTGGCGGCCTCATTCGGCAACCCTGAGGGGAAGTTCCGGTCGGTCCACGTTGCAGGCACCAACGGCAAGGGATCTACCTGCCACACCCTGGCTGCCGTGCTTCAGTCAGCCGGCTACAAGGTGGGGCTCTACACATCGCCCCACTTGATTGACTTCCGCGAGCGCATCCGCGTCAATGGCGAAGTTATCTCCGAGCATGGTGTTATCGACTTTATGAAGCGCTACAACGCTATGGCCCTTGACTTGAGTCCGTCGTTTTTCGAGCTGACCACCATCATGGCTTTTGATTGGTTTGCTTCGCAAGGGGTTGACATCGCCATAATCGAAACCGGCTTGGGTGGCCGACTCGACACCACCAACATCATCACTCCCCTGCTGTCAATCATCACCAACATATCATTTGACCACACAGCTCAGTTAGGCAACACTCTGGCAGCTATCGCCTCGGAGAAAGCCGGAATTATAAAGCCCGGAGTGCCTGTAATCATCGGCAACCCTAAGAGCGCGGAGGTACTCACTGAGTTTATAGACAAGGCGGCGGAGCAAAAATCACGTTTGATATTCAG
>CAMWUH010000212.1 GCA_947177325.1 uncultured Bacteroidales bacterium | reverse complement strand
GGCCCAATAAGCCAAATAGGGCTAATAAGGCTAATAGGCCGATAGACGAATAAGGCGTATAAGACGTATAAGACGTATAAGGCGGATAAGGCCGAGAGGGCGAATAAGACATATAAGACGTATAAAGCTAATAGGGCGAATAAGGGCGAATAGGGCTAATAAGGCGGATAATGCTAATAGGCTGAGAGGGATAATGGCCGGGGGAAAGAGCCGGGTGGGGATTTTAAGATTTATTTAGGGGGGTAGGGCTTGGAGAAACGCGCCAATTTTGTAACTTTGCAAATGACTGAATTTGCGCCTAATATGGCGCTCAATAAATTATGAGAAAGCTAATATTCGCGATAATATTGATGGTCGGGGCTGCTTGCGCGGCTCAAAATGTTGACATCGAAGAAATTAAAAGGATGATTAGCCGAGGCGACCTTGAGGATGCCGCGGCTATGCTCGACTCCATAGGCCGCAAACAGCCTCGGAATGCCGAGGTAGATTTGCTGCGCGGCCGCATGCTGATGGCCGAGTTCAGAGATGTTGAGGCCCGCGAGTCGCTGCAAGCTGCGAAGAAAAAGGGCTCAAATGATGCCAATCTTGATTTGGCCGAGTTGGCGGTAAGAAACTATGAGGTTGATGAAGCAGATGAGCTTCTTGACGCTTACCGCAGTTATATAAATCGCAACCGAAGAAAGAATCTGACTGATGAGTCGGGCGACCTTGATGAGCGTATTTCGCGTATTCGCACAATGCTCGATCGCGTTGAAGATATTGTGGTTATAGACTCGCTGACAGTTGATGCCGACGATTTTTTCAAAGCTTACAAGTTAGCTCCCGATGCAGGGCGGTTAGTTGATGCAGCCGGAGTGGCAGTGGCGAGAAATGCAGCCGAGGCAACTCCGGTCTATATCACTGAGGATGGCCGAAAAATGCTGTGGGCCGAGCCGGTAGGGGAACAGGGAGATTTACGCTTGAAAAGCTCTGATCATCTGCTCGGCGATGAATGGAGCGAGCCGGCAGATGTGGGCGATTTCTTGTCACCGGGCGCAGATGCGGCTTATCCGTTTTTGATGCCCGACGGCGTTACGCTCTATTATGCGTCGAATGGTCGCGGCTCAATAGGGGGCTATGATATATTCATTACGCGCGACAACGGCAACGGCTTTCTGGAGCCGCAGAATGTAGGTATGCCGTATAATTCGCCTTACGACGATTATTTGCTTGCTATCGATGAGGTTACGGGCGCAGGCTGGTGGGCCACCGATCGCAATCATCTGCCGGGAGAAGTGACGATTTATAGATTTGTGCCGACGGATATGCGCAAAAATGTGTCGGTCGACGATGATGAATTGATAGCGCGAGCAAGCCTGCGGAATATTGCGCTGACGCAACCCGAAGGGAGCGATTACTCTGCGCTAAAAGCAGCTATTGAACGGAATGGCGCGGCCGTAGCCACCAATGCCGACGATGCAATAGAGTTTTATATGCCCGACGGGCGAGTGATTCGCTCAAAATCAGAGATTTCAAACGAGCAAGCCCTCGCCAGGCTGGAGCGCTATCTAACAGAGGAGCAGAGCCTGAAAGAGATGGAGGCGCGGTTAGCACAGATGCGCAGCCAATGGCATAGCGGAAAAGCCGGCACGTCGTCAGCGATTATGAAACTTGAGCAGCAACTGACCGCCAAGCGCGCTTCAGTCAAGGCTTTACGCAATGAAGCAATTAAAGCATTGAGTAGATGAAACCGGCAGCCGAACGGATAATCAATGAGTTGGTAGCCGCTACCAACGATATAATCAGTGGGCGCCGCGATGTCGCTGATTATCCACGATATACGCTCCACTCCCACACGGAATTTTGCGACGGACGAGCTCAAATGGAGGCTTTTGCGCGGAGGGCTATTGCCGACGGATTTGAAGTTTACGGCTTCTCGCCTCACTCACCGGTGCCAATAGAGTCGAGCTGCAACATGACTACAGAGAATGCCGAGCGATATTCGTCGGAGTTTGACCGCATAGTCAAGGAGCATGGTCGAGAAGTCACCTTTTTAAAGTCAATGGAGATTGATTATTTGGGCGCGAATAAAGTTTCGTTTCAAGAGTATTCATCCCGTTTTAATTTGGACTATACGATTGGCTCGGTGCATTTTATTCCAGCGATTGACGGCACGGAGGTAGATATCGACGGGCGTTTCGAACGATTCAGAGAGCGGATGGCCCGATATTTCAACAACGACATTCACTATGTGGTCAACACCTTCTTCGACCGCTCGCTTGAGATGGTCAGCGAGGGGGGATTTGATATAATAGGCCACTTTGACAAGATAGGTCATAACGCTGCTCATTTCAGCCCCGGCATTGAGAGTGAAGGGTGGTATCAGCGCCGACTCAACGAATTGAGTGAAGCAATCATAGCGTCAGATCTGATAGTAGAAATAAACACAAAAGCCTTGGCCGAACACAATCGGTTTTTCCCCTCACAATCGATGTGGCGAAGATTAGCAGATGCCGGAGTAAGGATGGTGGTTAACAGTGATGCCCACGTGCCGGCATTGATTGATGCCGGGCGGAGCGAGGCCTTTAAATATCTTTCACGTATCTATGAATAGTACAGAGAATCGACCGCGCCCATTGCAGCTACTGGCCCCGGCCCGCGACCTCGCAACCGCCCGGGAGGCGATAATCCACGGAGCCGACGCCGTTTATATAGGAGCCGAGGAGTTTGGCGCCCGTTCCAGAGCCGGCAACTCGATTGACGAAATAAAGGCGCTGGTGGAGTTTGCCATACCATATAACGCGAGGGTGTACGTCACTTTAAACACTATTATCTATGACAATGAGCTTGACCGCGCCCGTCAGCTCGTAGTCAAGCTATATCAAGCCGGAGTTGATGCACTGATAGTGCAGGATATGGCGCTTTTGGAAATGGACCTGCCCCCGATAGCACTGCACGCCTCGACGCAGTGTGACACGCGAGATGCCGCCAAGGCAGCATTACTCCGCGATCTGGGATTTTCGCAGATTGTCATTGCCCGCGAAACATCTCTCATGGAGATTGCCGAGATTGCCGAAGCCGCTCGCCCGGCAAAGATTGAAGCGTTTGTTCACGGAGCTTTGTGCGTCAGCTACAGCGGAGACTGTCAGGCATCGTGGGTCGCGACCGGCCGCTCAGCCAATCGCGGAGAGTGCGCACAAATGTGCAGGTTGCCATACGATTTAATCAACGGGGAGGGGAAAGAGGCAGGCCATCAGCGCCATTATCTTTCGTTGCGCGACCTTAACCGCATTGACTCGCTCGGAGCAATGGCCGATGCCGGAGTATCGTCGTTTAAAATCGAAGGCCGATTGAAAGATGTGGCCTACGTCAAAAATGTTGTCGCGGCCTATCGCATGGCACTTGACCAAGTAATAGAAGCCAATCCGGAGCGCTATTGCCGGGCCTCGCGCGGAGTAACAACGCTCACGTTTAAGCCAGATGTCAATAAGGCCTTCAACCGCCAATTTACCGATTATTTCCTTAAGAGTCAGAAACCCGACGCCCCTCAAGCCAATCACGCCACGCCGAAATCGCTTGGCGAGCCCGTCGGGAAGGTAGTAGCG
>CAMWUH010000211.1 GCA_947177325.1 uncultured Bacteroidales bacterium | reverse complement strand
TACCAAAACATCTATTTCTCATCCATTTCGTCGGTTTAACACTAAGTTTTGCTAAAGTTCAAAGTCCATAACCCAGCTAATTTGTCACGCAAAGTTATGGACTCTATATCTATGAGGTACACGAAAGCCGCTAATTTATTTAGTCGGTAAAAGGCTTATATTATTCGGCCAATTATACAGTTGTGCTTCCGAAAGAAATTCACTAAAGATATTATAAAAATTATCTCCGGTTTGAAATAAACTCATAGGGATGCTTATGCTTTCATATTTCTTCTGAGCTAAATAAGTATTAATTACAAGTGAGGATGAACCAAAAGCAGTATAAATATACATGACAAAATGTAGATTCCCGTCATAGATATTTAGAATTTGCGAGGTAACCCCAAATGAATCATCAGAACCTTTTTCATCATAAATAACATATAAACTTTTGCTGGAATCTAACCAATAATGAAAATCGGTATTATTAACTTCTTAATAATTATAGTTTTAGGAATATAATGTCAGCAATTTACACATTTACAGTGGAACTTCAAAGGGTAACCTCTTAATTTTGACGCGAAAGTTGCAACAGTCGCGGATTTTTTCAATTATATGCTCAAAAATGGCCGTCAACAGCTATTTTATAAAGTATTATAAACAGGGCTCTGACTCTCGATTTGCATGCCGAGTGACTTCAGTGTAGCGGTCAGCCCGGCCGATGGATTGCCATGTCCCTCTTCTATCAAAAGCTCTGTCATATCGTTTACTCCCATGGGGCAGTAAGATTTTACCAGTCGGCTCATATATGCCAATCGGCCTATTATTTCCTCGGGTGTCATGCGCGACCGCAGCTCATCCATTGCCAGCGATTTATCTCGCTTCGACAAGCGCTGTCCGTCTTTATTGCATAGCAATGGAAAATGTGCGTAAACAGGTCGCTCCCACCCCATCAAGTCGTAAACATAGCACTGTTGTGCCGCCGACAGCAACAGATCGTTACCTCTGACCACCTCAGTAATTCCCATCAGAGCATCGTCGACCACAACTGCCAACTGATAAGCAAATTCTCCATCTGCGCGCCTTACGACAAAATCACCGCATTCATTTACGAGATTGACCGATTGGGATCCGCATATTTCATCCGTGAACTCTATCATTCTGTCGGGAACTACCAGTCGGGTTGCGCCATCGCTGTAACCCGCTTCGCGACATCGCCCACTGTAGACCACTCTTCCGTCGCTCTGATGAGGAGCCTGCGTTGCAAGAATATCGGCGCGACGGCAACGGCAAAAGTATGTCAACCCACGACTTGCAAGTTGCTCCAATACCGCAGAATAAATTGCTGTGCGCTTACTCTGACTGTATGGTGCTCCCGGTCCTCGGTCCTCGAGTCCTCCCTCATCCGGTTCGAGCCCGAGCCACCTCAGATCGTCCTCAATCCATTCGGCATATTCGCGTCGCGATCGACAGGAGTCAAGATCCTCAATTCTCAACACCCATTTTCCTCCCTTCAACTTCACTGACAGCCACGACATCAGTGCGGCATAGACATTCCCCAAGTGCATACGCCCTGTAGGCGACGGCGCAAAACGTCCCCGCGGGCAATCCCGCATTATAGGAGATGGCAGTTTTGTTTTACACATTAATTATATAAATAAGAAGTTACTCATTTAATCTTGTTCACAAAATCGCCCGGCGGAAACCTCTCCGCCGGGCGATAGTCTATTGTCATTGTCTCAGGCATACGCTTGAGCAACTGATGTCAGATTTTTAGGGAATCAGATTATGCGCACGGAACACTTTCTGTATCTTCTCAAGCGCTGTTGTAACCTGCTCGCGAGTGTGAGTAGCCATCAGGCTGAAACGTATTAGAGTATCGTGAGGCGCAACTGCCGGCGAAACCACAGGATTTACAAAGATACCTTCTTCCAGAAGATCGCGGGTGATTGCAAATGTCTTGAAGTTGTCGCGAATATAAAGCGGTATAATCGGAGTCGATGTATTGCCGATTTCACAACCCATATTGCGGAAACCTTCGAGAGCATAGTTTGTGTTTTCCCACAAGCGTTCCTGCAATTCGGGTTCGCTTTCCATAATGTCAATTGCTTTCAAGGCCGCAGCAGTTGAAGCAGGTGTGATTGAAGCAGTGAATATGTATGAGCGAGAGTGGTGGCGCAAGAAGTTGGTAATTTCTTTATCTGTAGCAATGAAGCCGCCGAGCGATGCGAATGATTTTGAGAATGTACCCATAATCAGGTCAACGTCGTCAGTAACGCCAAAGTGGTTAGCGGTGCCTCGGCCACCTTTACCAAACACGCCAATTGAGTGAGCTTCATCAACCATTACAGTTGCATCATATTTTTTAGCTAACTCTACGATTTTCGGCAAGTTTGCAACGTCGCCTTCCATTGAGAAAACGCCATCGGTCACAATTAGTTTCACTTTATCTGGTGCACATTTCTGGAGTTGCTTTTCGAGCGAGTCCATATCATTGTGCTTGTATTTAAGCGATTGAGAGAATGACAAACGACGACCTTCAATGATTGAAGCATGATCTTGCTCATCCCAAAGGATATAATCTTCGCGACCGGTCAAACATGAAACCACACCCAAGTTAACCTCAAAGCCTGTAGAGTATATCATTACATCTTCTTTACCAATATAGTCGGCGATGCGCGCTTCAAGTTGCTTGTGGAGGTCGAGCGTACCATTAAGGAATGGCGAACCGGCACATCCGGTGCCATATTTTTTGATGGCCTCGATTGCAGCTTCTTTAATGCGAGGGTCATTGACTAAGCCGGTGTAGCAGTTTGAGCCAAACATCAACACTTTGCGGCCATTAATAATAACCTCGGGGTCTTGTTCCGACGATATGGCGCGGAAATAAGGATAAATGCCCGCGGCTTTAGCCTCTTGAGGGGCTGTGTACTGTGCTAATTTTTGCTGAAGGAGCTTCATAGATTGGTTTATAGTTTTCAAGCTGCAAAGATAGTGAATTTTTCTTAAATCTTCACTATCTTTCTATTTTTTTATTCAAGTCCAACTCTTTATTCATCACTTTGCTATGGAAATTCGGTCATTTTTCACCATTTTGCTCCGAACCAACCCCCTCTCCTATTTGTTATTTAGATACAAACACAGCGGGCGATACCCTGACCTACACATCAATATAAAGAACAACGTCGCCCCAACACAATGATTAATTCTCATCCCCCTCAACTATGGAACAAAAATCTATTAAAGGTACTCAAACCGAAAAAAATCTTCTCGCCGCGTTCGCAGGCGAATCTCAAGCCCGCTCTCGCTACACCCTTTTTGCACAAAAGGCAAAAGAAGAAGGCTACGAACAAATCGCAGCAATTTTCCAATTAACTGCCGACCAGGAGCTTGCCCACGCACAGCAATTCTTTGCCCGCCTCGAAGGTGGAGTGGTGACTATTACTGCCGGCTATCCCGCCGGTATGGTTAGCGACACACTCACCAACCTCGCTGAAGCCGCTGCCGGCGAACGCGAAGAGTGGAGCGACCTCTACGAGAATTTTGCGAAAGTTGCTCAGGAAGAAGGATTCCCCCATATCGCCAACCTTTACAAACTCATCGCCAAAGTTGAAGTGATGCACGAACAGCGCTATAT